>JAPZAS010000005.1 GCA_027460525.1 Candidatus Methanoperedens sp. | reverse complement strand
TTATCCGGGATTATCATACAGTTTCCTTAGTTCTACTCAATGGCATTATTAATTCAAAATTCTTTGGGTGCAAGTAATAAATCCCAGGTTAACATTGTAACCGTCACATCGACCAAATGTATTTAAGTAAGTTGTAGTCTAACCCAGACAATCCTGAGGATACATGCATCTTATCATAACCGAGAAACACGATACAGCAAAAAGAATCGCGGCTATACTATCTGAAAAAAAGCCGGAAAGGGAGAGGGTCAGCGGTGTGGATACGTATAAATTCGACGGTAAAACCGTTGTCGGTCTTTCAGGGCATATAGTTGAGGTGGATTTTCCAAAGGACTATAATAACTGGCAGAAAACGGATTTAAAAACCCTGGTCCATGCCGAAGTTCTGACCAAGCCCACACATGCGAATATCTTCACCGCGCTTCGGAAACTCGGAAAGGAAGCAGAACATCTCACCATAGCCACAGACTACGATCGCGAGGGCGAATTAATCGGCGTGGAAGCGCTGAATGTGATAAAAAAGGTAAACCCTGAGGTTTCTGCCGACCGCGTGCACTACAGCACCATAACAC
This sequence comes from Candidatus Methanoperedens sp., assembly GCA_027460525.1. Classification (NCBI taxonomy): domain Archaea; kingdom Methanobacteriati; phylum Methanobacteriota; class Methanomicrobia; order Methanosarcinales; family Candidatus Methanoperedentaceae; genus Candidatus Methanoperedens; species Candidatus Methanoperedens sp. The sequence continues at coordinate 22,228 of JAPZAS010000005.1, read as the reverse complement.
CGGCAGAGATAAAAAAAGCCTTTTCTAATCCGACTAAAATCGATTTTAATCTCGCAGATGCAGGAGAATCGCGGCAGGTCATAGACCTTGTATGGGGGGCTGTTCTCACCCGTTTTGTTTCTTTAAGCTCAGGGCGCCTCGGGGATAAGTTCCTCTCAGTGGGGAGGGTACAGTCACCCACTCTTGCCATAATAGTAAACCGTGAAAAAGAGAGGGAAGCTTTCGTACCTGTGCCTTACTGGGAACTCTTTGCAACACTCGTCAATAGCGGGGAATTCGAAGCCCAGCACAAAAAAGGGCGGTTTTTGGATAAAGCCGAGGCAGAAAGGATAAAGGCAAAACTTGGAAAAACAGGCACTGTAAAAAGTGTTGTTGTTGGAAAAAGAAACGAAAAACCCCCCACGCCCTTTAATACCACGGAGTTCCTAAGAGCCGCAAGCGCAATTGGAACCTCGGCTGCAAATGCCATGCGGATTGCAGAATATCTCTATGTCAACGGGTTCATCTCATATCCGCGTACCGATAATACCGTTTATCCGCAGGCTCTCGATACCAAAGGCATTCTAACATCCCTATTAAACACGGAATTCAAGGAATACGCGCAAAAGCTCCTCGGCGGAAAACTTGTGCCTACGCGAGGTAAAAAAGAGACCACAGACCACCCGCCTATCCACCCGGCAACGCCGGCTAAAAGAAGCGACCTCAAGGAGGATGAATGGAAAATATACGAATTGGTGGTGAGACGATTTTTTGCAACGTTTGCGGAAGAAACGCAATGGGAAACCATATCCTTGACTGTGGATATAAGCGGGGAGGATTTCGGGGCAAACGGAGCAAGGCTTGTAGAACCAGGCTGGAGATGGTATTATTCCTACAACGTACCTGAAGACAGGATACTGCCGCAGCTCAAAGAAGGACAGCTCCTTAACGTAAAAGAGGTAAACCTCATCGGGAAGGAGACGCAGCCTCCTTCAAGATACGGGCAGGGACATCTGATAAAGATAATGGAAGACCTTGGGCTCGGGACCAAATCCACGCGCCATGAAATAATATCCAAACTCTATTCCAGGGCTTATGTGCACGGGAATCCACTGGCACCAACCAAAACAGCATATGCCGTGATAGAAGCCCTTGAGAAATATGCAAACACCATCACAAAACCCGAAATGACGGGCAAACTCGAACACGATATGGACGAGATATCCGAAGGTAAACTTACCGAGGATTACGTGATTAAAGAATCCAGGGATATGCTCGATGGGATATTCAAGGACATGTCCAGAAATAAAGAGCTCATAACCGAGTCCTTAAGGAACGGGTTATACGAAGACCGAATTATAGGGACATGCCAGAAATGTTCCTCTGACCTGATAATCCGAAAATCCAAAAAAGGCTCACGGTTCATCGGCTGCTCGGCTTACCCGAAATGCGACTTCACCCTTCCCTTGCCCCGGGGCGGTCAGATTGTAGTCACGGATAAGCAGTGCAAGGAACATGGGCTTTATTTTATCAGGATAATTAACAAAGGGAGGCGCCCATGGGATATCGGATGCCCGCACTGCAATTTCATCGAGTGGCAGAAGAAACTCGAAGAAGAGAAGAAGGGAACTGCAAAGGAAGGAAAAAGAGGATAATAAATCACAGCCGTGATTATATTTATGGTATAATAAAGCAGAATTAGCCGCAGAATGGTATTTAGATTATTCATAGAATACGGTTTGATGGGGCTTTTTGGTATCAGTGTTATTTCATCCATAATCCCGATTCCGACAGAGTTTGTCATAGTGGCATTGCTCCGGGTTGGAGAAAATCCTGTAACAATAATAATCACTTTAATAGTGGGCTCGATAATAGGTGCGTCGCTGGGTTACCTCGTTGGAAAATATGAGCTTCAGAAACTAATGCCATTCCATAAGGAAGAAAGGGAGAAAGAGGTGCACATGCACTTTCGTAAATACGGTGCGGCGTTACTTCTCGTTTCTCCCTGGATTCCCCTTGTGGGCGACCTCACCCCGATGGTAGCAGGAATAGAGAACTATGAAACGAAGAAGTTTTTGATAGTAATTTCAGTGGCAAAGATTATTAAAAGCACCCTTGTTGTTTATTTATTAATAAATGGAATTCACTGGTGGTCCCTGTTTATAAAATAGGCACGAATAAGGGGTTTACGAGATTGCAAATTGATAGCTCTCATACAAGCAGGCTACGGCGTCTTTACAACCGCTAAGAACGCAAAGTACGCAAAGAAATAAAAATCTACCAACACGTAATGTAACGGTCACGTAATATCGAAAACTATATAGGCTAACAAAACTTGGGGGTTAGGCATACCTAACAACAAATAAAAGGTGACCAAATGTTAGCAAGCTTCTTAATAACCTTCAGGGAAGCGCTTGAAGCTGCCCTGATAATAGGAATAATCGCCGCCTACGTCGCAAAGCTCGGAAGAAAAGACCTCAAACGCTACATCTATGCGGGAATAATCGGCGCTGTAATTGCAAGCACGGCTGTGGCTTTCGTATTCAAAATATTATATGGCGAACTTGCAGGCACGGCAGAACAACTCTTCGAAGGCGGTGCTGCCCTTGCAGCTGCTGTTGTCCTCACCTACATGATTTTCTGGATGGCGGCGAATTCAAAAATGATAAAAGGAGAAGTCCAGAAAAAGATTGACCTTTCGATTTCAAAAGGTGAGGTGCTGGGAGTTGCAGCGCTGTCTTTTATCGCTGTCTTCAGGGAAGGGGTGGAAACCGTCTTATTTCTTGGAACGCTCGCTATCAATGACCCTTTTGATACAGTTATCGGTTTTATATTCGGCGTTCTGGCTGTGGTACTCCTTTCACTTGTTATCTTTAAAGGAACGCATAGCCTTGACGTAACCAAATTTTTCAAATATACAAGCATACTGTTAATATTGTTCTCAGCCGGGATGATAGCTACAGCCGTGGGCGGATTCAACGAAGCCGGAATCATACCTCCCGTAGTAGAGCATGTGTGGGACTTAAACCCGCCCCTGAACCCTGACGGCTCATATCCCCTTCTCCACGAGAATGGTCTTATAGGGAGCAGTCTGGAATCCCTCATCGGCTACCACGCGGATCCCTCGTTGACCATGATAATAGCATATCTTGGCTACTGGATAATTATCGGGATATTCGTTTACATGAAGTACAGATTACCGCAGGAGGTGGAACATGGAAGCAGATACCCCCAGGATTGAAGAATACCTTGAATCGATTTACAAGCTCCAGCAGGCACAGCATCCAGTAAGCACATCCCGCCTTGCAGAGCACCTGAAACTCTCCCCGCCGTCTGTGTCCGAGATGGTAAAAAAACTCACGCATAAGGGGCTGGTAAGCCACACGGAAAAAGGCGTATGCCTGACAGCAGAAGGCAACAAGATAGCTAAAAAAGTGATTCGAAGACACCGCCTCTCCGAGCGTTTGCTTACCGATATCCTTGGCTACAAATGGGATGAGGTACACGATGAAGCCTGCAGGCTTGAGCATGCTATAAGCCCTGAGATGGAAGAGCGCATTGCAGCAAGCCTCGGAAACCCCAGGACCTGCCCGCACGGTCACCCAATACCTGATAAGGAGGGCACCATCGTGAAAGAAAAGGTAAGGTCGTTATCAGAATTAAAAGCCTCTGACAAGGGAATTATAGTCAGCGTATTTGAAGAAGACCCCAAAATGCTCCAGTACCTTGCCTCTCTCGGATTGATTCCCGAGGTTTGCGTCAGGGTGGAGGAGGTGGCACCCTTCGGCGGACCGTTGATCGTGTGCGTCTGCGGCTCGCGGTACGCGCTGGGAAGAGAGGTAGCTTCAAAGATCAAGGTAAAATGACGCTATCATGCCATGGCGCCCTCAAGGAAATAAAGGGGGGCACGGATTTTACTTTTGCCCTTGCAGGCAACCCCAATGTCGGGAAGTCAAGCATATTCAACAGGCTCACAGGCATGGGTGTCGTGACAGCCAACTACCCGGGTAAAACCGTGGAACTGAACATGGCTGCCACGACTTTTAAAGACCTGCGGCTGGGTATTATTGACCTGCCGGGCAGCTATGCCCTTGGCGCTGTTTCCGAAGACCAGTGGGTAGCCAGAAGGGCAGTGCTTGACAGCAAGCCAGACCTGGTAATAACAATTCTCGATGCCACAAACCTTGCCAGGAACCTCTACATGCTGCTGCAGTTCATTGATCTTGGTATTCCGATAGTGGCAGCTCTTAACCTGATCGATGAGGCAGAAAAAAGGAATATCATAATCGACGCTCCGGAACTTTCCAGGCTTCTTGGGGTTCCTGTGGTAGAGACCGTAGCCACAACAGGGCGCGGTCTTGACGAACTGATACAGACTGCTGTGGATGTTGCAAAAAATAAGAAGGAAATCAAATATGCTCTGCATTATGGGGAGGATATTGAAGAGCGCATAAAGAGACTCGCGGATTTTCTTTCGCCTTTCGATTTCGGCATAAACCCGAGGGCGCTGGCAATACTGCTCCTCGAAGATGATTCCGAATTCGTAGAACTCGTTAAGAAACATGAAAATGGGAAATTCATTCTCGAAGAGGCAAATAAAATCAGCCGGGAAATCGAAGAAAAACACGGTGAGAAAACACCGCTTCGAATAGCCCGGGAAAGGCACGGGCTTGCGGGTACGATTGCCTCTCAGGTACAGGGCGACATCGTGCCTGCGAGCAGGGACAAGCTCTGGGCTTACACCACTTCGCCGCTTACTGGCATACCTTTGCTTATCTTTGCCCTCGGAGTAATATTTGCTTTCCTGTTTTACGGCGGCAACTGGCTTTCAAACGTATTCAGCAGTCTCTGGGCATCCTATATGTCGCCTCTGATCGATGGGACAATATTCTATGCCTTTGGCGGGGGGCATGTCGGAAAAATTCTTGTCTGGGGTTTTGATGCAGGCATTCTTGCTGCACTTGCGGTGGGCATACCTTATGTTCTCACGTTCTATTTCATGCTCGCATTTCTTGAGGACACGGGATACCTGAATTCCGTTGCGTTCCTGACCGACAGGCTGATGCACAAGTTCGGGCTTCACGGACGGGCCATCATACCGCTTGTGGCAGGCGCTGGGTGCAATGTACCTGCAATCATAGGCACGCGGGTGCTTACGACCATGCGCGAGCGCACGATAGCATCCACTTTAATAACGCTTATCCCCTGCAGCGCCCGCACTGCGGTTATCCTGGGCGCGGTCTCTCTGTTCCTGGGCTGGAAGCCTGCGGTTGCAATATATATTATCGTGCTGGCTCTTGTTTTTCTTGTTGGGGTCGGGCTGAATAAAGTAATGCCGGGCAGCTCCACAGGGCTTGTTATGGAAATGTTTCCCTTCAGGGTGCCTCTAATGTCGAATATCATAAAAAAGACCTGGCACAGGTTCAAGGATTTCGTGTTCGTGGCGTTCCCGATAGTGCTTGTTGGATCTCTGGTGCTTGGGGCGTTATATGAAACGGGCTACCTCTGGAAGCTTGCATCGCCATTGTCTCCTGTGGTTGTGGGGTGGCTCGGGCTTCCTGCCGTAGCTGGATTGACATTGATATTTGCGGTGCTCAGAAAGGAACTCGCTCTCCAGTTACTGGTCACGCTTGCGATTGTGGCATACGGAGGCGGGGCAAGGAATCTCCTTTTGTTCATGAGCCCTGCGCAGTTGTTCGTTTATGCACTTGTGAACACTATCTATATTCCCTGCGTTGCCACCATCGCTGTGCTTGGGCGCGAACTTGGCTGGAAGAGGGCAGGCGGCATAGTGGCTTTTACTATCGCGCTTGCAATACTTGTAGGCGGAATTGCATACAGGGTCATTGGATATTACCACCTTTTATGAAAAAACTTTATGAAAGTTTTATCAAAACAAGGGGTATCGCAGATACCCCTATACGTCATAAAGGGGCGTAACCCTTTATGAAAACACAATGCCCTCTTTGTGGAGCCAGATTCGATACCAAGGAGAGCAAAGCCTGCACAGCCTGCCCGCGTTTTATGAAATGCGGTTTGATACTGTGCCCCAACTGCGGGCATGAGTTTCCAGACACTGATTAATCGCCGTAAAGTATATATCGGCAATTGACGTATAATATATCAGGCAAAAGTCGAAGTAGTTTCCTCCTATATCCCGTCAACGATTCTATTCTATCGGCTTTTGCCGACTTTTTTTAAAACCACGATACCTATTTAACATCCACTAAAAAATATACCCCTATGAAATGCCCCACATGCGGCGGGGACTGCATACTTCCTGCGCCCAAAGTACTGGATGAGATACTGGGGATGTACATGGCGTGCAGTTCATGCCCGCCAGACCCGAAACTCAGCAAAGGCGCTCCATTTCATGAAAAGATGGACAGCAGCTCCGGCAGGTGCAGGAAATGCGGCAAGCGGCATCTGGATTTCGTCATCGGGAATGTCCTGACTATTCTGAAAGAGAACGGGATTTTTCCGGAGGAGGCCTCGCTTAAAGAAGTAGGAACCCCCCTCATCGCCTTTGGTTTTCCTATACCCTACCCTCCAAGGCTCGGCAACAAAAGCCTTGTTCTTATCATGGACTCGGTGACAGAGGAAGCGGCAGGGGAAATAGTCGAGCATGTGCCTGAGGTAAAAGGAGTGATTAAAAGAAAAGGCTTGCAATCGCAGAGCGTAGGAATACTGGATACAGACAGCACACCCCACACATACGAATTGCTTGCGGGGTGCGATATGCGCTGCGATGTTGTTACCTCATCGTTCGGGGAGCTGTGCATCTATAAGAACCAGTCGAAAATACACATCGAGTTCAATAACACGAAGATAGAAAAAATCGAGCAGTTATATCTCCAGGGGGAATTCGATAATGCCTGCATAGTGGATGGCTTTTGCGGTCCTGGAACGCTCGGACTCCTGGGTGTTCTTGCAGGCGCAAAAAAGGTTATACTCAACGATGCCTGGCTTCCAGCACTGCGGAATGCAATTTTGAACATCAGGGCGAATTGCGATATTCTCGGAGTAAAAATTGAATTTGAAGAGCAGGATTACAACAAACTCATTGGAGATGAGCCTGTCCTGCTGGCAAAAGCAGGCGGCAGGGCAGAAGTCATGGTATACCACGGTGATGTCAGAAAACTTGACAGCGTTGTAAAAGAATGCGATGTTTGTTTGATAGATACCTTTCCCTCAGTAAATCCGGAAGAATTCATATCGCTGTGCAGGGATATTGCCAGAAGAGTGGTTGTGATTTAGCGGCAGCAGACATGGTTAAAAACTATCAGGCTTGTGGAATACTTCGCCTCGTATTCATGCCCGTTTGCCCTTAAAAGTGAGAGGTAATAATCCCTCACTCTCTGTATAGCTTTTTCATTCCTGTAATCGTGATACACATTGATGCCGTTATCAAGAATATCTATCCTTTCCACAACGAGCAGGGATTCATGTGTTTTCTTTAACAGTTTTAAGAAATCCGAATGCGGAATGCTTGCTATGTGTTTCTTTGATATGGATTCGAATATCCCGGCATCGATGGATGTATTGCATGCAAGCAGATCTTCATAATTATCCTTATACAGCGAGACCATATTGTAATTCACCGAACTGTATATCCTGACCAGATTTCTCCAGAAATCCTCCTTTGACCTGAATTCATTCACCACGTCCTTTAAATAGCCGAAATGTTGGTTCGCAAGAACTGGCTGCGCTCCTTTTTCCCGGGATTTCAGGTCAATACGAACGGCACTGGCCCGCCGATGGATAATATCTATATCAAGACCTTTGTTGTAAACCAGGAACATTACAACCAGTTGAGCCAGAAAATCCCTGTGAAGTTCATTATCTCCTGAAATCGCAACAGTAGCCGTGGATGGACTGATATCGTCCATGCAGTAGATAGATACCTGGCAGTTCCAGCCCGATTCGCTGCTTATTTCATTTATCTTCTTGTCCAGCTCTGATATTGTGATTATTTTTAAAGGGTCAAGCAGTTCATCGATTGTTTCCTTTTCAAGCGGAATACCTTTTGTCCATTTGAGCATCGATAGGAAAATCGGCTTGCTGATGAGCACATTCCTGCCTGTTTCTATCGACTCTTCCCTCGAGGTCAATTCCTTTTTCTCTGAACCGATACTTGATATCGCTTCCTCCACTGTGCTGTAGCGGCGAAGCGATGCCTCCGCGATATCGATGGCGTCTCGAATAGCAGCGCTAAGATTACCGCCGTGTTTTTGAGTCAGCGGTTCAAGTTTTTTTAGATGGGCCTGTTCAAGTGAAATGTTTTTTCTAACAACCATAATAGTGCTACTAAGATACCACTGGTTTAATGCATAATAAACTTTTTCACATTACAATGCTACTTCAATCCTAATCCATTATTTATTAATGCTACTATAAGGTATGATGTGCATAATGATGGAGGGATGTGGAGGGGGCAGGTTGGGAAGTGGGTTTTCTCGATTTAATTATTCTATAAGCTAAATGATTACCAGCCACGTTCCAGCCGTATAGCCTTCGGCTTGCATGCCATCACACAGCTGGTGCACCCGATACAGAAGCTCTTATCCGCAACTTCAATTATCTTTTTCCCGTTTTTCTCAACAATCCTGTATATCCTCGGACCTTTCGGGCATACTCTGATGCACTCCCCGCATCCTGTGCATTTTTCTGCATCAACGATTATATCGATCATAATTTGTAATATTCAAAGCACTTATATAAATGCTCAAACTAAATAACAGCGCATGTCTGGAAATACCTTTGGCGCACTCTTTCGGATAACAACCTGGGGCGAGAGCCACGGTATTGGAGTAGGTGTGGTGATAGACGGATGCCCTGGCGGTCTTTCACTTGATGAATCTGATATCCAGAAAGAATTAAACCGGCGCAGACCCGGGCAGAGCGAGATAACCACATCGAGGAAGGAAGAGGATCGAGCGGAACTGCTATCAGGGGTATTTTCAGGAAAAACTACAGGCGCGCCCATATCCATAATGATAAAAAACAAGGACGTTGATTCAAGCAAATACGAGGCGCTGCGCAACACCCCGCGCCCCGGGCATGCGGATTTGACCTACGAGTCAAAATACGGTTTGCGTGACTGGAGGGGAGGAGGAAGGTCGTCTGCGCGGGAAACCATTGGAAGAGTTGCTGCGGGTGCAGTGGCAAAAAAGATTCTCACTCTCCATGGTATTGAGATTTTAGGGCATGTGGTAGAACTTGGAGGTATTCGTGCAAAATCGTCGAATTTCGAAGAAATCCGCGAAAATACGGAAAAAAACCCTGTGAGATGCGCTGATATAGAAGCGGCTGTGGAAATGCAGGCTATGATTCACGCCGCAAGAAGCGAAGGCGATAGTGTGGGTGGAATTGTTGAAGTACTCAGCCTCGGTGTACCTGCCGGCGTGGGCGAGCCTGTATTCGATAAGCTGAGTGCAGAACTGGCGAAGGCATTGATGAGCATCGGTGCAGTAAAAGGCGTTGAGATAGGGGCAGGGTTTAAATGCGCGCTTATGAAGGGGAGCCGGATGAACGACCCCATTGCTGTTAAGGATGGAAAGATAACGGCGCTTACCAATAACGCAGGCGGGATTCTTGGAGGCATAAGCAACGGGCAGCCTATCGTATGCAGGATTGCCGTGAAACCCACACCTTCGATTTCAAAGGAGCAGAGTACCATTGATATGAGCAGTATGGAAGAGACAAAAATAAAAATCATCGGGCGCCATGACCCATCCATCCCGCCCCGTATAGTTCCTGTAGCGGAAGCCATGGTTGCGCTTGTGCTGGTTGACCAGATGATGAGGGGCGGGTTCATAAATCCAGTTATCGGAGAAAAGTGAGCAATGAAATTCGAACCTGAAGAAATTAAAGAAGCGGCGAAGAAAGATTTTGACGCTGCGTGGAACGAAGGAAAAAAATACGTTTCAATGCCGGGCATAAATGAGAAATACCCGCGTTACCACTTAAACTACGGCAAACCCCATCCAGTCTTCCATACCATCCAGCGCCTGCGTGAAGCATATATGAGATTAGGTTTTGAAGAGTTCCTGAACCCCATAATCGTGGAGGACAGGGAAATACACAAACAATTCGGATACGAAGCGCTTGCTGTGCTTGATCGCTGCTTCTACATCGGAGGTCTTCCAAGGCCGAACGTGGGGATTTCGGATGAGAGGATAGAAGAGATAAAAAGCATCCTTGGGGAAATAAGCGATGAAGGAGTGGAAAAGATAAGGCAGATACTTCATTCCTACAAGAAAGGCGAGATAGAAGGGGATGACCTGGTGCCTGAGATTGCTTCGCAATTGAAAGTCTCGGATTCCAAAGTGGCTGTGATGATAGACCGTGTATTCCCTGAATTCAAATCACTGGTTCCTGTATGTTCCCTGAATACGCTTCGGAGCCACATGACCTCGGGCTGGTTCATAAGCCTTGGAGAGCTGCGCGATTATCGAAAGACGCCAATAAAACTTTTCTCTGTGGACAGGTGCTTCCGGCGCGAGCAGGCAGAGGATGCCACACGCCTCATGGCTTACTATTCCGCCTCATGCGTGATAATGGATGAAAACGTGAGCGTGGATGACGGGAAAGCCGTGGCTGCAGGGCTTCTATCGCAATTCGGGTTTTCGAATTTCACCTTCAGACCCGATGAAAAGCGCAGCAAATACTATGTTCCAGATACCCAGACCGAGGTTTTTGCATTCCATCCTAAACTTGTTGGTTCGAAGACAAAATACAGCGACGGCTGGGTGGAAGTTGCTACCTTTGGAATATACTCGCCCTCTGCGCTCTCGCAGTACAACATCCCTTACCCTGTGATGAATCTCGGCATGGGAGTTGAGCGGCTGGCGATGATACTGCACGATTCCATGGATGTGCGCGCACTTTCGTATCCCCAGTTCCAGTACAAGACGAATTGGGTGATGTCGGATAGCGAGATTGCAGCCATGATATATGTGGAAGATGCACCGGCGACCGAGATAGGGAAGGAGATACAGGATGCTATCGTAACGACATGCGAACAGTACGGAAATACCCCGAGCCCCTGCGAATTTATTGCGTGGGAAGGACAGTTGTTTGACAAGAATATCCGCGTGAAGGTTGTGGAGCCTGAGGAGAATACCAAGCTCTGCGGTCCTGCGGCGATGAACGAGATAATCTCTTATAAGAACGACATCCTTGGACTGCCCAGAACTTCGCGATGGGATGACGCTTTTAAGAACGGTGTGAGCACTGGTATCAGGTATGTAGATGCATTTGCTGCACGCTGCGCCAGAGAGATAGAGGATGCGGCGCAAAGAGGTGAAGGCTCTGAGACAAGAGTGAGAATAATCAAGGTGCCGTCAGAGATAAATATCAGGATTGACCCGATTGCGCAGAGGTATATTACTGGATTAAAGAAGAAGATAGATACAAGAGGACCTGTGTTCACGACTGTGAGAATGGAAATAATAAATTAGAGGTGCTGAAGATGGAACTGAAAGCTGAACCCTACACTCTAAAATTGCGCCCTGACATTCAGAAAACAGAGCAGGCTTTGCGCAGTAAATTAAATCTCAAGTGGTGTAACGCTGTGCTTTTTAACGTTAATGCGTTCAAAAACATGGCAAACAAGGTGGAGTTTGATGCTGTTCTATGGAGTGACGATGCAATGCTGTTTATCGAATATAAGGATTCCATGTCCAAGTATCAGAGCCTAAAAGCAAAACGGGCACAGCAGATAAAGGGAATTGCTAGAAATATTTCAAGGGCATTTGGCTTTCAAAAGTATAATTTCATTATTGCGGTCAATAGACTCGAACAGAGGACAGAAAAAGGTACGGCTGCTGTGATTCCACTTGATGAACTTGCTATTTACGTACCAGAGTTAGAATCCACACTTGAAGAACTTGATTACGTTAACGGGCTTTTAGGTAAATACGATCGCGAAGAAAATACAGTTGATTTTAAGAAAGAACAGGTTTTAAAGGAATTGAAAGTTTTGCGGAATATGATTGGGCAGGTGAATAAATGAAGCAATCCGGATACGCCTGTGCTTTCGGCGCAGGCACAATAATCAACGCAATCGCCACATGGAAAGGCGCAGCCTTCGGCATTGACCTGCGTACCGAAGCTGAAGTTATACTCACAGATGATAAAAAGATTAAGGGATACATGGAAGAAGGAGGTGACACCAAACTTATCGAGCACTGTGTTGAACTTACTCTTCTTCGATTCGACTCAAACTACGGCGCAAAGGTTTCGACAAAAAGTGAGATACCCATAGCAAGCGGACTTAAAAGCTCAAGCGCAGCCGCAAATGCAGCGGTGCTCGCAACCCTCGATGCGCTCGGTGAAAAACTCCAGCCACTTGAAGCAATAACTATAGGCGTGCAGGCGGCGCTTGATTCAAAAGTGACAATCACAGGAGCGTTTGATGATGCCTGTGCCTCCATGCTTGGAGGCTTTGTTATCACCGACAACAAAAAAAATGAGCTTATCTCAAGAGTGGAGCGCGATTCAGAAGTGCTCATCCTTGCGCCTCCGAAGAAAGTTTTTAGTTCAAGTACGAACGTGGCGCGCTCAAGGCTCATAGGACAATGGATCGAGCTTGCATATAACGAAGCGCTTGCCGGGGATTATGAGAAAGCCATGACCTTGAACGGATTCCTGTACTGCGCTGCGCTCGGCTTCAGCACCGAGCCGATGTTTGCGGCGCTCGATACGGGTATTGAGGGGGTGAGCTTATCCGGCACAGGTCCAGCGTACACTGCTCTTGGAAGCTCAGAACTTCTGGATAAACTTGAGCCTATGTGGCGCCGCATGGGTGGAAAAGTGATAAGAACCAAGGTGAATAATACTGGTGCGAGAACATGCCGCTGAGAGAAGTTCGGGCTAAAATCGAGAAGCTGGATAACCAGATACTCAACCTTATCGAGCACAGGACGGCGCTGGCAAAGGACGTGCTTGAGGCAAAGAGAGCCGAGGGGAAGGCGATAAATGACGTGGAGCAGAATAAAATCGTCCTGGACAGGGTGGCGAATGCGGCGACTGAGAGAGGGCTGGATGGGGAGGAGGTAAAGAGGATTTTTGAGATATTGATCAAGATGAATATCGAGAGGCAGCATGAGCTGAGCGGGGAAGGGAATCTGCCTTGAGGTGTAGAGATCATTCAGTGGCTTCTGGCTGCTCGGTCGGGCAGGGCTTTGGAAGTGGTGGAGAAATACATTTCATCGCAGAACTGTTCGTCTGGTGAGAAAAGTTTATAGGCAAAAAACGATAGCAAGCCGTGTATCATTAAGGACGGGGTATAGAGTGACTTCAGGAGATTAGACTCATGCTCGTAAAAGCGGTAGTAATCCAGAACAACTTCTTTAGATATGGAAATCGGCACTCTGGGAGTAAATTATTTATACCCCTCTTGGATATTGTAAATATCGCGGAATAACCCAAGCCAACAAATAAAGGAAATTTTCCATATGGGTGGTAAGATGAAAAAAGAAGCCAACTCCCCTGTCCTGGAATTAAAATTTCCAGATGATTCGGATGAAAAGGATAGAACAATTTCTGCTGAAGAAGTCGTTAAGGCCATCAAGGGTGGGAGGAGCGTTGAGATTGAAAACGCGGTTATCAACGAACCCTTCATTCTCAAGTCGGCAAATGTCGAAGGAGAGATCACAATTCAGCGGACGAGGTTTAAAGGTCCCGTGGATTGTTCTTATGCAGATTTCAAACGAGTTCTAAACCTAAAGAACTCGATATTTGAAGCGGATGCTACCTTTACGGAGGTTACTTTAGAGAAGGATATCTTTCTGGATCATGCGACCTTTTTGGGGGGAGCGGAATTTTCTAATATCACGGCTACAGGAGTTTTTTACAGTCGGCTTACAAAATTCAAAAAGGCTACATTTCGCGAAGCTGCTTTTAAAAATATAAAATTTAATAAAAGCACTTTTGAGGACGAGGCCGACTTTGGAAGTGCCCAAATCGGTGGTAGTGCTGAGTTCGTTGGAGTCCGGTTTAAGAAAAAGGCTAACTTCAATAGTATTCACATCCAAGGGCATGCTTTCTTTGGATTATATGATTTGTTTAGCTGGAATAAAATTCCAGGAAAGGATGATGAAGAGAAACTTAGAGAATCTCTAAAGCAATATCTTGGCTTTGACTGGGTAAAGCAATATCTTGGCTTTGACTGGGTAAAGTCAGCAAATATTGAAAAAACCGATGACGGTAAGACCATAATGGTATTTAATGAAAACAATTCTATTTCGCTAAAACTTAACGATGAAAAAACTGTAACCCTAGAATATGACAATGAAACCACTGAATTAATCGCGAGGTTGGATAAAAATGAGCTAAAGATATACCTTCCCCCGGTTACTTTTGAGGATAAAGCTGAATTTATAGGGGGGGAAATTGGTGGTTCAGCTCAGTTCACTGAAGCCAAGTTTAAGAAAAAGGCTGATTTCAACATTGCCCACATCGAAGGGCATGCTATATTTAACCAAGCTATCTTTGTTGGTGATACCGACTTTGCATTGGCCCGGTTCGAGAAGGATGCTTTCTTTTATAAGTGTAACTTTGAGCGGAGGGCTGACTTTCTATTCGCCAGGATTGGTGGTGTCGCTCAATTCACTGGCGTCGTGTTTAGGGAATCGGCTAATTTCAACAGTGCCCAGATTGATGGTGCTGCTTTCTTTAACGCTGCTACTTTTGAGGGCGATGTTAACTTTGTGAAGGCCCGGATCCTCGGTAATGCTGAGTTCACCGGAGCCAAGTTCAAGGGATATATGTTTAGCTGGGATAATATCCCAGGAAACGACAGCGTAAGACTCATAGACTTTCTAAAACAGAATTATGGTATTGATTGGGTAGAATCAGCAAAAATTAAAAAAATCGATGACGCTAAGACCATAAAGGTATCTACTGAAAAAAATTCTATTTTGCTAAGACTTAACGACGAAAAAACTAAAGCAATCCTGACAATCGATGACGGTAGAACCGATGAATTCATTGCGAGGAGCGAAGATGGTAAGCTAAACATCCATAAGGGTAAGGCCAACTTTAATAGTGCCAAAATCGAGGGACATGCCATCTTTAAATCAGCTACTTTTGAGGATGATGGTGATTTTGGAGACATTAATATTAGTGGTGAAGCTGTCTTCACCGAAGCTACGTTCAAGGAAAAAGCCAACTTCAATAGTGCTCATATCGGGGCGGATGCTGATTTTAAGGGGACAATTTTTGCCAATGACATCAGTTTTGAAGATGCTTTATTCGGAAAAATCGATTTTGGAGAAAATGGTAAGCTAAGCATATACCAAAAAGTAAAAATTGACTTGCGTGGATGCGAATACAATAGCATTCAGCCCACCTCCATATGGAAACCACTGATGGATCACCTCAGACCATACGATCGGCAACCCTTTACACAGCTTGAACAAACATTCCGCAGGGCTGGAAAGGATGATCTTGCAGACGACGTCTATTACGAAGGGAGACGTAGAGAACGTAAAGAATTAGAAAAGATAAATGGGTGGGGGTGGTGGCTAAAAGACACTATTCTTTTCTGCTTGACTGGATATGGAGTTAAGGTCAAAAAACTTCTCTATTTTATTGTACCCATTCTTATAGTTGGAGCAATAATCTACCATCAGCCGGGTGCGGTTGTGTTAAAACCAGATATCAAAACGCCACCCATGATACAGCCTCAAGATTCTTATTTTGAAGCTTTTTGGTTTTGTTTCAACCTGTTTCTCCCTGTAGAAATCCCTTCGGGTGCAGACTGGAATCCTTCCTCAGAATATATGCAGTTGGGCATGGTGAGCATAAATTTTACAACAATTGGGACATTACTGAAAATAGCTGGATGGATTTTAGTTCCTATCGGGATCGCAGGTATATCTGGGATATTAAAGCGCAAGTCGGAAGTTTAGTGAATGGTGAATGGCATACCTGCGCCTGATAAGAAAGACGAAAATAAAGTAAACCGACTGAAACGCAAACTATCGAGCATCCATGCAGGGATGCTCCGCAACTTCCAGTGCGGAGTCGGTGACTACAGACGTTAGGAGTTGTGCATCCCAACAATGCCTTAAATAGAATGATACTCAATTAAAACTTACAATGGCGAACTATTCAAAAAAAGAAGCTCAGGAAATAATCGAGCCCGCAATAGTTGCAGAAAGGGAAATGGGATTATCTCCTAAAAAAAGGAAGCTCTTAGAAGAAACGATGCGCCGGCATGATAAAGCTTTCAAAATGTTAGCCAACATGTGATTTGGCTTTTTCTTTGATCCATTTTTCCACAGCTTTTAGAGAGCATTCATATTCTGCTATATTTTGCATTAAAGCGACTATTTCTTCAGGTTTTTCATTTAAATAATAGCCCGCCTCTCCAAGCTCGTTTTCTGCCAAAGCAAATGCCGTCCTCTTATTTCCATCAAAAAATGGATGACTCACTGCTATCATATGCAATGCTAAAGCTGCCCGCCTGAAAACGTTCTTTTCGCAATTCATTTTATAAACCAATAATTGCAGTGTTCCCTCGTCCCGTATTCCTCCAGTACCACCATATTTTCTTATAATATCGTCATGAATTTCTATTATTTCTGTGACTGTGAGATATTCTATCAAGCTCCTCTTTTTCTTGCTTCTTGGTAGGAGTAGGTTATGAATAAAAGTTAGCTCAACGACCAGCTTTCATCGCGGCAATCTTCTCCCTGTAGCTTCCAAAATACCCCCCCATAATCCTGTGCTTCTGGTCGTCCCATTGCTTCCTAAATTCATAAAAATACTCGGAAATCTCAAGCTCATCGCCATAAAGAACCGAGTAGCAGCCCACCGCCGATGCCTTCAGCTTGAGCGGCAGAAGCTCGAAAATCCTTATATCATATATCGGTCTGGCTTTTCCCATAAAGCTCTTTAAAAGTTCAAGGTTTCTATCATTATCTTTACTTCTTGTAATCACTGCCACATCTATATCCGAACCCTCTCTGAATTCGCCGGACACAAACGAGCCAAAAAGAATCACCTCATAGTCCTTCAAGAGTTTCAGGTCATTTTTGATTTCCCCCATGTTCATTTTAAAAATTCCTCCACAACATCTATAAAATCATAGAGGACTTTCCTGACCTCTTCGACTGAACCCAATGCTATCTTATCATCCATTTTGTTGTATCTATGAACAAGGTAGTTTCTCAAACCATTGCATTTTTTCAGCCCCAGAGCAAGCTGGGAAGTAATTATCCCGGATTCCTCCAGCGCTTCTATATTTGCATAATCATCTTCGACTTTTTTCCCGCCGTCTTTTAAAAGCATTGCCACCAGATCCATTGCAGCTTCGATGGATGTATGCAGGCTGTAAAATATGCCCTTTATTTCAAGGTCTGTTTCGGGCTCTTCGGGAATAGCCTCCAAACTGCTTACGATATAATCGTTTTTCTCCTTATATCTGATTTTTCTTTCTTCTTTCATAATTCTTACAGACATTTTGAAGGGTTCAGGATTAATTAAGCTTAACTACGTTATCCGTTATCCCGCTTCCAGGCTGAATCCTGACCACAGAACCAACTATTTATACTCTGAAAAACAAACTCTCTTCTAAGGAGCAGTGGTGAGCTTATGAAACAAATCCAGATAACATTAACACCGGCAGAATCGAAGCGAATTATTGCCATGGGAGTAAAAAAGCTTCCTGTCATCCAGCAGGCGCTGAAGAAGGGAATAATCCTGATAACCCTCGGCAGTACCAATGCGTATGTGGCAGAGGAGCTTACTGGAAAGAAGATAGAGCACGCAAGATACGGGGCAGGATACATTGACGGCACAACCACGGTCGTTCCAATCGAGGCGCGCCTGCCCGCGATTGCGCTTCGCGACGGGAAGCAGGTGAAGGACGACGGCATCATAAAGGAAATGGGTTCCGGGGATGTGGTCATAAAAGGGGCAAATGCCCTTGATCCCTGTGGCGTTGCAGGCGTCATGATGGCAAACCCGCAGGGCGGCACCACGGGAAGCATATTGGGAGCCATAATGGCAAAAGGAGTAAACCTTGTTATTCCTGTTGGTCTTGAAAAATCCATACCATATTCAGTAGTTGAGATTTCAAGAAAAATAGGAATCCAGCGCTGCAGCAAGGCAACAGGTCTTCCCGTAGGGATGATGCCGCTGTGCGGCACGGTTGTTACCGAGGTGGCGGCGCTCACGCTGCTTGGGGCTGAGGATGTTTTCCCGATAGGCGCCGGGGGCATAAACGGGGGAGAAGGCTCTGTAACTCTTGGCATTACCGGGGAAAAAGCTGATGAGATTTTTGAACTTGTACAGAAGGTAAAAGAGAAAAAGGGAGAACTTTAATCTGTGTTCATCTGCATCTATCGGTTGCTTCAGATATTCCATGTTCGTAAAACAGATAGAAAACGGTCTTGACCTTGCAAGCATAGCAAAACGTATCGCAGCGGTCTATGATACATCCCTTGAGCCCGATCAGAGCATCGCGCCCCATTACCACCCCGATTTCGAAGAGATATATTACGTCCTCTCAGGATACGGTATCATGACCATAGGCGAAGAGCAAAAAGAAATCTCGCGTGGCGATGTGGTATATATCCCAGCCATATCCGCACATTCTCTGTTGAATACGGGAAGCGTTCCACTGCGTTTCATAACATTAACAGTGAACCTGACCTCAAACAAAAAAGACGATGTGCAGCCGTATATCGGCTGACCTGGAATATCCTGATACCATCGCCAGTTTTTAATATAAGCGAGTACATTATGAGGAGGAGGTTAAAATGAAACAATGGTACCGTGATTACGGACTTCAGGCACGCATGATATTAACAATGTTCTTGCTGGCGGCTTTGTATCTTTTCTTCCTGGCTGTCATATTAACTTTCGGCGGAGGGTTGACATACATATTGATAATAATTATGTTATTCGTGCTGTTTCTCCAGTTTTTCTTTTCAGACAGGTTTGTCCTGTGGAGCACTGGCGGGCGAATAGTCACCGAGCAGGAAGAACCCAGGCTTCATGAAACAATAGCAAGGCTCTGTGCAATAGCAGACCTGCCGAAGCCAAAAGTTGCTATCGTGGAGAGCAACATTCCCAATGCATTCGCAACAGGCAGGAGCAAGAACAGCGCAGTCGTGGCTGTTACAACCTCGCTGAAACAGAAATTGAGCCAGCCCGAGATAGAAGCAGTGCTGGCGCATGAGCTAAGCCATGTCAAGAACCGCGATATGCTTGTTATCACCATAGCGAGCTTTCTATCCACTATCGCAGCTTTACTCGTGCGCAATATGATTTTCTTCGGGATGTGGGGAGGAGGAGGAGGTCGCGACCGCGATAGAGGCGCCGGCGCAGCTATAATTATATTCGTGGTCTCGATTATCGTATGGATTATAAGCTTCCTGCTCATACGTGCACTTTCAAGGTACCGCGAGTTTGCCGCAGACAGGGGTTCTGCTATAATCACTGGTCAGCCTTCACATCTTGCCTCCGCGCTTATGGCAATCAGCGGCGTGATGGAGCAGGTGCCGTCTCAGGATTTAAGGGAAGTGGAAGGCATGAATGCGTTCTTTATCGTCCCTGCAATTTCCGGGGGTTCGATAATGAATCTTTTCTCCACGCATCCAACAATCGAGGCGCGCATTCGGGCACTCTCCGAGATGGAGCGGAGGATGGAGTTCTGAATGGGACTCCTTGACTCGCTGCTTGGCAAAAGCCGGCTTCCAAAACCCAAACCTGATAAACTGTTTGCCATGTCGACAGCTTATGTCACACTGAGCACCAACCTTGCTCTGAAATCAGAAGGCTCAGGCATTTGTTTTAAACCCCTTGAAGCTTCAAGGTTTTTGAGCGCCGAAATCGAAATCAGGGAACTGCTCCAGCAGAGCTGCAAGGAAACCAATACCCAGTACAGTATAAAAAAGGATTCCTACGGCTACATGTGGATTGTTCTGAATGACCCGGAATTTGAAGACCTTGTATCCACACTGTACATGGTGAGCGAGACCCTGACAGAGCACGAATTCGGCGAGCAACTGCTGTGTGCTGTTTTTAAATTCAGGGGCGAATCCGATGTTTACTGGATATATAACTTCAAACATGCAACGTTTTACCCCTTTGTGCCGAAGGGAAAACAGAGGGACTCGGGGTACGAGTTCAGGCTTCGCTCTATCATGGAAAAAGAACTTCCCATAGAAAAGGAAGTGGAGCGCTGGTATCCCCTGTGGGATATTCCGGTATAACTAGTTTAATATTATGAATCAATATTATTCTTCGATGATGCGTGCAAAGACAATCAAGTCCAAGAAAAATACTTAAATAGTATTGTGGCTTATGTACTTTCACTAAAGGGAAATTATGGCAAGTATTCTTGAAAATTTAGACTATACAATAGAAATCTTGGAAGATGAAAAAAAACTTTTTTTAGATAATAGGGATCTACTTGAAAGAGAAAGTACAAAATTGGAGGCATTGAGGCCAATTTACATGAAGTTCAATGAGCTCTACCGCAGATTCCGTGATAATGTTGATAAAATTAAAGTGGCTAATCATAGTTTAAAAGATAATATGCAGATGAAAGAACAGGGAGACCTAAGTCCAGATGACTTCCTCATTAAAAATGATCAGCTTAAAACAAAAATACAAAACTCCTATACAAATATAGAAGACGATATATTTCCAAAGTTGAGAAAGTTGGCTATCCAGATTTCTTTATCTTCTGTTACGGAAGAAAAGAAAGGGGAGCTTGAGAAAGAAAGAGATGCGCAAATAAAAAAAATCGAGGACGAAATAAAAGAAAGAGGCGAGATGATTAATCCCTATTTAAAGATATTATTTCCTTTATTAATCAAAAAGGTCGCCATAGAAAAATCTGGGCAAATCTCTTCTGAAAAAGAGATTATAGAATGCAAGAAGAAACTCAACAAAAAAGACAAAATCTTAGAGGAGAATTTTATAAAATACGCTAGATTAGAAATCAAGATGAACGAAGCAATTGCTGGATTGAATGAAATAATAGCTGAATCAGTAGATGAAGAAACCAAAAATAAATTGTTGGAATTAAAGGGCGAATTAAAGAGGAATTTATAGATATGAACAATCGAGTAGGAGATATACTGGCTGAAAAATTGGTTTCAGTTAATTTAAATGATTCAGTTCAGGCAACTTTAGAAGAAGCAAAAAATATACGTGTCGAGAAAATAATGGTACATGATGAAACAGGAAATTTTTGGGTCGTATCTTCCTGGAAGCTAAGGCTATTAGATCCGAATATCACCCTCAAACAGGCATACGATGAAAAAAAAGAAATTTTTGAAAAAGTTAAGACCGTATCGATTGATGAAGAAATCAGTAAAATAATTTCAGACCTGTATGAGCTTCCTGGATTAATAGTTATAGAAGAAGGAAAGATAAAAGGTTTTGTTTCCCTTGCTGATTATTTAGCAGAGTTTGAGCAAAAACCTTTGGATATTATAAAAGAAAAGGCTAAAATAAAAGAAGGATTAGTAGGCATCGATTTACATGAATCTTATTTAGTAGGGATTGATCTACCTGATGCGAATATGCGAGGCGCAGACTTAAGTAAGGCTGATTTAAGCAAAGCTAATCTGCGAAATGCTAATTTGACTGTAGCTAATCTAAGTAATGGAAATCTGACAGATGCTAAACTAGTACGGGCAAAACTTCGTGATGCAAATTTAAAAGATGCTATATTAATTAATGCTGATTTAAGAAATGCTGAATTATGGTACGCAAATCTGCAAGATGCCCAACTTCAGGGAGCAATCTTGAGGGATGCTATACTTTTCAGGGCTAATTTAAAAAGTGCAAAATTAGAGAATGCAGATCTTTATAATGCTGGCTTGATGTCAGCTAATTTAGAGGGTGCTGACTTAAGTAATGCGGATATCAGAAATGCAAATCTCAAGTATGCCACTTTTGATGAAAAGACCAAATTAAGTGGCATTAAGATAAATTCTATAACTATAGATAATCTAACAGAAAGCGCCTTAAAAGCCGAATGGGATCCTGAAATTAAGCAATATTTAAAGAAAAAATATGGCTAAAGCAAATTTGTAGTCATCTAGCGCATATCGCATAGCTAAATCTCCTATTTATTATAGAATATTGTTGAACAATTTATGGGATGCGTTCTATTCTTTGACGGGGCGTGCAGGGGTAACCCGGGACCGATGGCTATCGGCGTAGTGCTGCTGGAAAATGGAAAAAAAGTAAAGGAAGTCTCAAAGCGTATTGGCAC
>JAPZAS010000004.1 GCA_027460525.1 Candidatus Methanoperedens sp. | reverse complement strand
TAGCAATATAGTTACATGGGGCCGCTGAGATTTGAACTCAGGTCTCATGCACCCCAAGCATGAAGGATGGACCAAGCTACCCTACGGCCCCTCGGTTTGATGAAACCAGTTCATCAAAGGTGCACAGCCTTAGATATCCTGTCAGTATTTTATTCTTTCTGATTGAAAGGAAGGTTCCTATGAAAATGGATACTACCATTACCTGACTTTAAAAACAACTTTTTTACCTTTCAATTTTCTATACACTGCCCTACTCACTGGAATTTCAATTTGCTTGTTCTTGATAAGCAGTTTTGCTTCCCTTTCTTCGATTATTTCAGGTTCAAGTCCCCATTCATCAACCTCATAGGTCTCTCCGATTTTTAATTTATTGAGGTCTTTCAATGTCTTGATATTTGCTTTCTCCATCAACATCACTTTGCCTTTTTCCGATATAAAGCCTTCTCATCCTTTTCACTAGGTCGAACTGTAACGATTTCGTAGAACAAACCCATATCCTCTAAAATGATAGTGAGATACCTCCCGGACTTACCTCGCCCAAGGAATTCATATCGATTTCTGCTGACCCTCTTAACATACTTCGGCTTGTCCAGTATTCCTTCAAGTTCTTCTTTGGTCACTGGATGCTTTGAAGTAAAATGCTCTAAAGCACCGGGTCGGAGTAAAAGTCGCATTTTCATATCATTTTACCTCACATTCCTCGTTCTTGCCAATTATATCACAATAACTTACCCAGATCCGCCATATACAGATATTCCTGTGCATAACCGCAATATTTCCCGAAATAATTTCGCGCAAATCCGGCTATCTCCTCTCTCATTTTACTCCTGGAACCTTTGAACTTGTCGCTGTAAAACCTCTCCATTATCTGTTCGATATGCGTATCAACAGGGAATGATTCAAGCTTTCCGAACGCGAAAAGCAGCACGCAATCAGCAATCTTGTTCCCCACACCTTCGATTTTTATAAGTTCTTTTCGCCCATCCATATACGGGAGGTCTTTTATTCCATAAAGCTCAAATTCGCCGTTTTCTATCATGGATGCGATTTTCAGGACGCGCGGGGCACGAAAACCAAGCCTGCACTCTTCCATGTCGCAAAGTTCGAGCCCTGCAAGCACCTCAGGCGCAGGGAATGAATAATAGCCTCTCCCGATTTCCCTTCCAAAGCATTCGCACATGCGCCGGATTGAATTTTTGATATTCCTGATTGTATTATTGCTTGAGCAGATATACGATACAAGGCATTCCCATGGATCCTGGCGGATGAGGCGCAAACCCCTGTATTTTTTGATTAGCAATGCTATTTTTTCATCCCTGTTGACGGACGCATATATTCTATCCATATCGTCATCGAGCCTGAAATAATCCCGGATGAATTTCTCGCCAAGAGGTGAATCAATTATAAGCTCGTCGCCTTCCTGTTTTGCCCTTACAATCTCGCCCGATACAACTCCAGTCCACCAGTCATTTTTTTCCCATCTGAAAACCTGACCGCATGAAAGAGTATGGTCAAGATTAAAATCCCTTGTATCGATACGGTACACACTCAAGCATCATACGCAGGAAAGAAATACATTACGGTTTTAAAGTTACAGGACAATAAAATCCTGTGAACTTCAGGACAAAACAGTATCTTCGGAAAAGATTCGGGGATTATTATAGAGCCAGCAAGCTTACCCTGCCGCCGGAGCTGGCAAGGCGCGAATGGGGCTTTATATTTTTTGACGAGCTGCCCGAGGTGGTGATGCGACGACACAAGGCTTTTAACTCAGAAAGCGAAGCGCTTGAGTACCTTGGAAGTATGGTGCCAGCGCATGTGTATCATTCCGCAGCATATTACCGGTTTCCGGGCGCAGCTACCATGAAGGAGAAGCAGTGGCAGGGCGCTGACCTGATTTTTGACCTTGATGCCGACCATCTGCCGCAGAAGCCAAAGTCTTATGCAGAGATGCTGTCCAATGTGAAAGCTGAAACCATCAAGCTTCTTGATTTTCTTCTTGAAGACTTTGGATTTTCGGAGGATAACATGAGCATTGCTTTTTCGGGAGGGCGTGGGTATCATATCCATATCCGAGACCCGAAGGTAATGATGCTTGAAAGCGCAGAGCGGCGGGAGATTGTGGATTATGTTAGCGGGACTGGATTATCGATTGATTTTTTGTTCAAACCAGCAAAACATAAAGTTTATGATACAGGAAAATTCAGGAAAAAAGAATTGCAATCATCAAGAAGGATAGCCTCTTTTGAAGAAGTGACGGGAGGATTTGGGTGGGGGAAACGCATCAGTCAATACTTAATTCATTTTTTGAAGGATATTTCTAAGAAAGATGACGAGGATGCTATAAATGACATAATAGAGCTAATCAAGAGCTATAGATTGAAAAATGCATACTCTGAAAAACTTCCAGTGGATATTGTAGAACGAATAATCCAGATGAAAAACGAAAATCGCAAAATTGGTTTGCTAAAAATTGCAGATGATGTCGGAGTCGCGACAGAGAAAATACGTGATGTTTTGATAGCAAATGATATGTGGGATTTTAAGGCAGAAGCTTCCATAAAACTAAAAAACCTACAAAAAATTGCACGAAATCCAAAAAGCTTAGAGATGATAGAAAATAAAGGTTTCATCGATGATTCAATTATTTTTGATGCAATTGTGCAAAAGGCAATAGAAGAGAATAGCATTAATCTTGGCAGCGCCCATACCGACGAACCCGTCACCGCAGATGTAAAGCGCCTCATCCGCATGGCTTCATCCCTGCACGGCGGCTCAGGAATGCGGGTTGTGCCGCTCAGTCTGGCTCTTCTCCCAGAGTTTGAGCCGCTCAATGAGGCTGTGGTATTCGGGGAAAACGAGATAAAAATAGAAGTTATTTCCCCGTTGAAACCTCAAAATTCAGTGGTCGAGATGAAAGGAAAAAGCTTTACAGTGACAGAAGGTATCAATACCCTGCCTGAGTATGCGGCAGTATACCTGATGTGCCGGGGGGCAGCCGAATATGCCTGAAAAATCCAGTATCAACCTTAACAATATTCTAAGAGATGAACGGAAATCAAAACTCGTTCCCCTTGAAAGCGATTTCTATGAGAAAGCAGCAAGGCAGATACACGAACTTGAAGAAGAAAAAAGCAGGATTGAGGACATATACAGCACGAAGTATGCAATCATTGAAGATGAGATTAAAACAGCAAGGAAATCATTAGAGAACATTATCGAGAGGCGGACGGGCAAGATAATAAAAGAAGCTTCCCTTCGCGCATCATCCAAACAGAAAGAAAAACAGGATATCGATTCATTAACACAGGAGGAACGGGAGTTCTATAATCGCCTTCTCGCGCTCGTAACGCAATCGCGCGGTGAACTCCTTGAAAAAATCTTCAAAAAAGAAAAACAACCTCCTCATACGATTTGTGAAGATGAGACTAAGGAAAAAGAATCTTCCGAAGGCAAAAAGGATATAAGTAAAGAATACATTGTCGTGCGTTTGCTAAAAGACATTCCGACGTTTGTCGGAATCGATGGACGCAATTATACTTTAGCAAAAGAAGATATCGCTGTTTTATCGGCAGTGAATGCTAAAGCATTAATAAATCGCAAAGCAGCTCAACAAATTACAGTTAAAAGGTGATATTCATGAAAATACCCAAGAACTTCAATACTTACTGTCCTGTCTGCAAAACCCATACACCTCATGTAGTGGAAAGGGTAAAGAAGGGACAGGCTTCGACATTAACCCGTATATCGAGGCAGAAGTACAGACATACTGGCATAGGGAACTCGGGCAAATTCTCAAAAGTGCCGGGCGGAGATAAGCCCACAAAGCGTGTAAACCTGAGGTACAGATGCACAAAGTGTAAAAAAGCGCACCTTAAGCCCAAATGCTTCAGGGCAGGGAAATTTGAACTTGTGGAGTCTTGAATATGGAACCTAAAAGCAGATTTTTAAAAGTCAAATGCAATGACTGCGAGAACGAGCAGATAATTTTCGGGAGCGCCAGCACGCCCGTAAGCTGCCTTGTATGCGGAAGAACTCTTGCCGAGCCCGCTGGCGGGAAGGCGTTCATCAAAACCCAGATAGTTGAGGTTCTGGAGTAATGGAAAGAAGCGGATGGCCAGAGACAGACGACCTTGTTGTATGCAGCGTTAAGAGGGTTACCGATTTCGGGGCGTTTGTAGAACTGGATGAATACGGGCATAAAGAAGGCTTAATCCATATCTCGGATGTAGCTTCGGGCTGGGTCAAGTACATCAGGGACCATGTCAGGGAAGGGCAGAAAATAGTATGCAAGGTACTGTATGTGGATACAGCCAAGCACCACATCGACCTCTCGCTCAAGGACGTGAATGAACACCAGCGCCGTGAAAAGATACAGGAGTGGAAGAACGAGCAGAAAGCTGAGAAATGGATACAGTATGTGGCTAAAACCACAAAACTTGGAAACGAAGACCTGAATAAGTTGATAGAGCTATTCTATGGGAAGTTCGGCAGCGTTTATTCTGTTTTTGAGAAATCAAGGCTCGAAGGGGTGGCGGTACTAACAAAGATCGGAGTGGGCAAGGAAGTTGCCGAGGCTATCGCAAAGGTTGCAAACGAGAACCTGAAGAAACCCCAGGTGGATATTTCCGGCTATATTGACCTCACAAACTATCTTCCAGACGGCATCGAGCACATAAAAAAGGCTTTGATTGCAGCAGGCAGTGTGGATGGGGAGGATATCGGTGTGAAAATTGCATATACCGGAGCGCCAAGGTACAGGATTCATGTTACAGCACCTGATTATAAAAAAGCTGAGAGCGTGCTTAAAAAATCGGCACAGTCAGCGATTAAGATTATTGAAAAGGCAGGCGGAAGCGGCGAGTTCCACAGATATAGTGAGCAAAACAGCTAAACATGGTATCGAAAATAAAAAAATGTGCCTGCGGGAGATACACGCTGAAAGAAGTCTGTCCTGTGTGCGGCTCTTTGACAAAGTATTGCCGACCGGCACGATTTTCCCTTGAAGACAGATATGGCAAATATAGAAGGATAACCAAAAAAGAACCATGATTAAAACAACCATTTTACGCAGTAAAAAACCGAGGCTGAAAAACCCCGTACTTGTAGAAGGGCTGCCTGGAGTCGGGCATGTGGGGAAACTGGTAGCAGAGCACATGGTGGAAGAGCTCGGGGCGAAAAAGATAATGGAGATTTACTCTCCGCATTTCCCACCTCAGGTACTGGTTAATGATGACGGCACTATCAAACTCGTCAGAAATGAACTCTATGCGTATAAGTCCAAGGGAAAACACGACCTTCTGATACTGGTTGGCGACCATCAGAGCGCCACAAACGAGGGACATTACGAATTATGCGGCGTATTCCTCGATATCGCGGAAGAATTCAAGGTTGAGCGGATCTATGCACTCGGAGGCTACGGCGTAGGTCAGCTTGTTGAAACTGATGTTGTTCTTGGCGCTGCAAATAACATAAAACTTGTGCGGGAGCTTAAAGAATACGGCGTGGAATTCAGGGCGAACGAACCCGGCGGAGGTATTGTCGGCGCATCAGGACTTCTTCTTGGCTTAAGCGAGCTTCGCGGCATCGATGCTGCATGTCTCATGGGAGTGACCTCTGGCTACCTTGTTGACCCAAAAAGCGCCCAGGCTGTACTGAAGGTGCTGTGCAAGATTCTTGATATAGACGTGGATATGCAGGCGCTGGAAGAAAGGGCTGCTGAGATGGAAAAGATTGTTGCAAAGCTTCGGGAGATGGAGCAGGGTCAGATGCCAGCTTCCACGGATGAGGATTTGAGATATATAGGGTAGTTATAAACCGCAGAGTTCACAGAGGACACAGAGACAAAATACAATTCTCTGTGCTCTCCGTGTCCTCCGTGGTTGATTATGTTTTGCGGATGACTATATATCATTAAAACGATATCTGTTACAGGTGTGATTTATGTGGTAGAAGAAAAGAAATCCTTCATGCAGGAGTTTATAGACTTTTTGAACAAGTATGGAGTGATAGGGCTTGCCGTTGCGTTTGTCATTGGTGCAGCAGTTACCAAACTTGTGTCTGCCCTTGTTACAGACCTGATAATGCCGATTATCGCAGCTTTGCTTCCTGGCGGCGACTGGAGAGCTGCGACCCTGAATATTGGAAGCATAAGGTTCTTGGTCGGGGATTTTGTGGGGGAGCTCCTCGATTTCATAATCATCGCATTAGTGATATTCCTGATTGTGAAGTCTATCGTCAAGGAAAAGAAGTAAACAGGATATTTAGAAGGATTTTTCCAAGAAAATAATGTAAATATCAACTTTTTTCAACTTGCAACTGCCTCCAAGGATTATATTTAGAAAATTATTGTACTTAAAATTATGTCACAAACTATTTGATAAACTTGGGTTATAATCATAAAAGGTGAAACAGCGTGGGCGAAAAGATAAAACTCTACGGGATTTGCGGCAGCCCAAAAAAAGGCGCAACAGATTATATCGTGCAGGAGGCACTGGAATACGCAAAAGAGAAATACAATGCAGAAACGGAATACTTCTCTGCAATGCGGAAAAAATTAAACTTCTGCATCCACTGCGATTACTGCATTCGAGAGAAAAAAGGGTGCATCCACAATGATGACATGCTGGAGGTATATGAGAAACTCAAATGGGCTGATGCGCTCATAATCGGCACGCCTGTATACCAGGGAACGCTCAGCGGTCAGACAAAGGTAATAATAGACAGGTGCAGGGCAGTTGCCGCACAGGAGCCGCATTTTATCCTGAACAAGCCCGGTGCTGCTCTTGCCGCAGGTGGCGACAGGATAGGAGGGCAGGAAATTGCGATTCAGGCAATACTCAATTTTTATGTCATAAATGAAGCGCTGCCTGTTGGCGGGGGTTCATTCGGGGCAAACCTTGGCGGAACTTTCTGGTCAAAAGATAAAGGCGCAGAAGGTGCAAAAGAAGACGAGGAAGGATTAAAAAGTATGCGCAAGACCGTGAATAGATTGATGAAACTGGCTTTAACGATAAAGAAAACAAAAGAGACAGATGTTTAATCCAACCATCGAATCCGGAAGGATTGCCGCATCCTTTTACAAAAGCTGGATAATGGCTAAAAGGAATTTCTTCACCATTTTTGAGGTGCTATTCTGGCCTTTTATCGGTCTTATGTCCATCGGTCTTATGGGAAGCTTTTTCAGGCTCGACCCGAACACGATTTCGTTCATTCTCATAGGCGCAATCGCATTCAGCATAGTCCAGGTTTGCCAGATAGATATCGCATACGTAATGCTGTTTGATATGTGGAGCAAGAGCATAAAGCACACATTCATAGCTCCGGTGAGGGGGCACCACCTGATAATCGGTTCGCTGCTGTTCGGCATACTGCGCAGCAGCCTTGTGTTTATCATCCTGATGGCTATAAGTCTCTATGCTTTCGGATTTAATTTCCTGATTGCAGGCGTTATGCCGGTGCTGGTGTTTCTGGCAGGGCTTTTCCTGACCTCGGCATCGGTAGGGATTCTGGTCTGCATCTCGATACTCAGGTTCGGGCAGCGTGCAGAGGTGGCTGCTTGGACAATGACGGGCATAATGATGTTCATCTGCGGGATTTATTATCCTGTTTCTGTGCTTCCGCAGGCTGTTCAGGTCGTAGCAAGGGCGATTCCGCTTACGTATTTCCTTGAGTATATGCGTTCGTTCTATGGTTTTGGGGAGGCAAATATAATGCTCGGGTTTGGGCTTGGGATTTTCTATTTCGCCATCGGGTTAATTGCACTGGACAGGGCGATTATCATGGCGAGGCGGTCGGGGATACTGTTGCGACTTTCGGAATAATCACGCAATCCCGTACATATCCTTTAATCCGTGCCCTGTCGCAAGGCACACAGTCGTACCGCAGAGCTCGTTTTTAATAAAACCCGCATAAGCCACTGCGCCGCTGGGCTCGACAAATATGCCGTTCCTGGCAAGTTTATCTCTTGCAGAAAGCGCCTCCTTATCACTGACCTTGATTGCACAGCCTCCCGAATCCCGGATGGCACGAAGCGCAGCA
This sequence comes from Candidatus Methanoperedens sp., assembly GCA_027460525.1. Lineage (NCBI taxonomy): Archaea > Methanobacteriati > Methanobacteriota > Methanomicrobia > Methanosarcinales > Candidatus Methanoperedentaceae > Candidatus Methanoperedens > Candidatus Methanoperedens sp. Next base: position 105,014 of record JAPZAS010000004.1, on the reverse strand, counting down.
AGACCGTCTATTGGGTCGCCGCATGCTATGGCTGTTGCTATCGTATCCGGGTTTCGCACCGGGATTATTTCCGAAAGCTCATTCTCCCATGCATGCACCACAGGGGCGCAGTTCTCAACCTGCACACCTACTATCTTCGGTATTTTATCAGTAATACCTACAAGCGCAAGCTCCCGGAAAGCTTCGTAAATACTCCATATCAGGGTGCCGTTACCCACCGGCACTACAACATACTCGGGCACATGCCAGTACAACTGGTCTGCTATCTCAAAACCCACGGTCTTTGTGCCTTCACTGCGCCATGGATAATCGCCTGTAAGGAACGAATCGCCATGGGAAAGAACATACTCTTCCGCCCGTTTCATTGCGACGGAATAATCCCCATCAACAATTATAGCCTCAGCGCCATAGGCTTTTATCTGTGTAATCTTTTCTCTGCCCACCATGTCAGGTATAAATACCGTGCACTCAAGTCCTGCAAATGCTGCATATGCTGCGATGGAAGCTCCCATGTTGCCCGTGGATGCAAGCGCCACCCTGTGTTTTCTGAACTCAAGTGCTTTGGTTATTTCAAGTGAAGAGCCGCGATCTTTAAAGGAGCCGGTGGGGTTTACAGCTTCATATTTTATGAGCAGCCTCCCGTTCTTGTCCAAACGTTTGTTCGAAAGTAAGGGAGTGCCGCCTTCTCCCATCGTTATTTTCTTGGAGAGGTCTTTTACAGGCATAAATGCCCAGTATTTCCAGTGGGTGGGCATATCCCGCATGAATTCATCGCGCAGAATTACTTTCTGTATGGACTTGTAATCGTATTCTGCGTCAACTGCGGAGCCGCATTCGCATCTCGGTATGGGAAGCCTTTCTATTTCATGGGGCTTATGCTTCCTCCCGCATCTGAAGCACTTGAAACCTGTAACATATACCATGAGTATTAATTCACACGCTTTTGTTAAATATTATTCGCTGATTAATCCAATAAACTTGATGAATTTAACACAAAAATCTGCGAAAGTTTTATTTTTATTGTTAATTTTGAAATAAAAATTGAAATCGCTATGCATTGAGGCAATAAGCTATATATGCTTTGAGAACAATTAGAGACGGAAGGAATTGAGCGGTCGAAGGAATGGAATGTTTAGATGCAATTAAAAAATTTATAATTATTTTTACTAGAATATAAAGGAATTTGATATGGCAGAAAATGAATACGGCGCAGAGCAGATACAGGTGCTTGAAGGGCTTGAGGCAGTACGCAAACGCCCCAGCATGTACATAGGCAGCACAGATGCCCGAGGGCTTCACCATTTAGTGTACGAAGTGGTGGATAACAGCATAGATGAAGCCCTCGCAGGCTACTGCAACAATATCGAGGTGACAATCAGACCCGACCACAGCGTCAGGGTGATCGATAATGGCAGGGGAATCCCGATCGAAGCCATGCCGAAGTATAATAAATCTGCACTGGAAGTTGTCATGACCATGCTCCATGCAGGCGGAAAGTTTGACAATAACGCCTATAAGGTCTCAGGAGGTCTCCATGGCGTTGGCGTATCCGTTGTTAACGCTCTCTCAGAATGGCTCGAGGTAGAGGTCAAACGGGATGGTAAGCTATACAAGCAGCGGTATGAGCAGGGGAAACCTGTTACCAAAGTAGAGGAGATAGGTAAAGCCGATGGAACGGGGACAACAGTCATATTCAGACCCGATAAAGCTATTTTCGAAACGCTTCAGTTCGATATTGAAATAATAGCAGGACGACTTCGTGAGCTTGCGTTCCTCAATAAAGGGCTGAAAATCTCAATCAAAGATGATTTTTCCCAGAAAGAGCAGGTGTTCCAGTACGAAGGAGGCATTGTATCGTTTGTTGAGTTCCTGAACAAGAACAAAAACCTGCTGCACGAGAAGCCAATCTATTTCCAGAAGCAAAAGGATTCCACAATAGTGGAAATCGCAATGCAGTATAACGATAGCTATACCGAGAACGTCTATACTTTTGCCAATGATATAAACACGCACGAAGGAGGGACTCATCTTGCGGGATTCAAGGCTGCCCTCACCAAGGTGTCCAACGATTATGCTAAATCAAAGGGGCTCCTGAAAGGCGAGGAAAAGCTGTCAGGAGAGGACGCGAGAGAGGGATTAACCGCAATAATCAACGTCAAGCTCACAAATCCCCAGTTCGAGGGACAGACCAAGACAAAACTCGGCAACAGCGACATCAAGGGCATCGTTGAGACGCTTGTTTCAGAAGGGTTATCGGAGTTCCTTGAAGAAAACCCAGCCGCAGCAAAGAACATTCTTTCAAAAGCGCTTGAAGCAGCCGAGGCGAGGGAAGCTGCAAGGAAGGCGCGCGAGCTCACGCGGAGAAAGAACGCACTTGAGGTTAGCTCGCTCCCTGGAAAATTGGCTGACTGCTCAGAGAAAGACCCGGCAAAGAGCGAGATATATATCGTGGAGGGTGATTCCGCAGGTGGAAGCGCAAAGCAGGGACGCGACCGAAAGTTCCAGGCGATACTTCCTTTGCGTGGCAAGATATTGAACGTGGAGAAGGCGCGCCTTACCAAGATACTGAAGAATGAGGAGATACGCGCGCTAATAACAGCCATAGGCGCGGGCATAGGCGAGGGAGAGGAATTCGATATTAATAAAGCCCGCTATCACAGGATTATCATAATGACAGATGCCGATGTTGATGGAAGCCATATCAGGACGCTTTTACTTACTTTATTTTACAGGTACATGCGCCAGCTTATTGACATGGGTTTTGTATATATTGCTCAGCCTCCGCTTTTCAAGGTCAAGAAGGGAAAGTCCGAGTTTTACGTGTATAATGAAGATGAACTCAATAAGAAATTAGCCGAGATAGGAAGGGAGGGTATTGCTATGCAGCGCTACAAGGGTCTTGGTGAGATGAACCCGCAGCAGCTCTGGGATACCACGATGAACCCCGGGACAAGGACGATGCTCAAGGTCTCGCTTGAGGATGCGATAAAGGCTGATGAGATTTTTACGATACTTATGGGCGATAAGGTGGAGCCGAGGCGGGAGTTCATCGAGAGGCATGCGAAGGATGTAAGGAATTTGGATGTGTGAATATGGTCGATTGGACATCATTTCCAATTTCTATTATTTATAGAGTATATTCTTATTTTAAGAAATATTTTGATTTAGATAAAAAAAAGAATGACTTGGATGTGAAAGAAAAACAACTTAAAATATGGGAAGAAGAACTAACTCGCTTGAAAAATATTAGCGAGGAGAATTCACATGACTATAAATCGATGATTGATTTTAATCTTCATAGCCCTTATGAAACATATATCCAGGCTGGAGACAATGTTCCATCGCCTAATTTAGAATTTAGGTTTTTTATTACAAATCACAGTCTATTTAATTTAAAAGTCAAAAAAATCCATATGAATCTTTATTTAGAGAATTTTGGTGAATTAGGTGAAATTAACATATCAAATGTCATTGATTTGCCACATCAACATACTCATGTCGATCGATTGAAATATCAACTGCATCCTAATACTATAAACATCTTAAAATCATTAAAAAGGGAAGGCAAAAAAAACTTACTTCGACTTAATCTACAACAGGTGCGGATAGATTTTGATGGAGATATGGTGTTTAGTAAGGATTGGCCTTACAATTTTATTTTAGAAATAGCAATGGACAGAGTTTACGTAACTTTGTGAGTAGAATCATGCAACCAATAACCGAAGAACTAATCCAGGAAATCAAAGACCGCATCGTCAGCGCCGTCCATCCCGAAAAAATAATCCTTTTTGGTTCATGCGCTTATGGAACCCCTACAAAAGATAGCGACTTGGATTTGTTAGTAATCCTTCCAACAAAAGAACCGATGCACACGAGAGTGACAAGGATAAGAAAATTGCTTCAGGACATAAGAATACCTAAAGAAATTATCGTTTACACTCCGCAGGAAGTTGAAAAATGGAAAAATGCATCTGCGGCATTTATTACTTCCGTCATGAAAAAAGGAAAGGTCATTTATGGATAATATATTTAAATTAAATAAAAAACCGCAGATAAACGCAGATGAACGCAGATTAGTTTCTCGGGTATCCATGTATGCGCCCGAAAGCATATGTGTGTGCGTCCTCCCACAGTGCGACTCCAGAGCTGATTCACAATGCCTTTAAACATCGCACAAATTTCAAAAGATAAAAAAATTCAGGACGCATTCACCGATATCATCCAGAGCATAATCAGCAACTATGCTCCACAGAAAATTGTGCTTTTTGGTTCTTACGCAAGAGGAGAAGCGCATGAAGGCAGCGATATAGACCTCATGTTGATAAAAGAAACCTCTAAAAGGTTCATAGATAGGATTGCAGATGTAATAAAGCTGAACAATACTCTCCTTACGCTTGAACCTCTGGTTTATTCTCCTTTAGAGCTTGAAACTATGAAAAAAGAAAAAATGGATTTCATAATGACCATTGAAGAAGAGGGAATTGAAATTTATGATGAAAGAAGCGGAAAGATGGCCTAATTTCACAATTAATAAATATTTAACTTATATCGATTTGAGCTGATACCATGACCGACCCAGAACCCAAAGACACACAGCAGAAACTTGTAGTTGAAAAAATCACCCCGGTAAATATCGAGGACGAGATGAAGCGCTCCTATATCGATTATGCCATGAGTGTCATTGTGGGGCGCGCGCTTCCAGACGTCAGGGATGGCTTGAAACCCGTTCATCGCCGCATCCTCTATGCGATGAACGAGCAGGGGATGACCCATGACAAACCATACAAGAAATCCGCAAGAATCGTGGGAGATGTTCTGGGTAAATACCACCCGCATGGTGATATCGCTGTTTACGATTCTCTCGTAAGGATGGTACAGGAGTTTTCGCTTCGTTATCCGCTTATCGACGGGCAGGGCAACTTCGGTAGTATTGATGGAGATAGTGCAGCAGCGATGCGATACACTGAAGTCAGGCTCGGAAAAATAGCAGATGAGATACTCGGGGACATAGACAAAGAAACCGTTGATTTCGTACCCAACTACGATGATTCATTAAAAGAGCCTTCAGTTCTCCCATGTAAGCTTCCCAACCTCCTCATCAACGGTTCGACAGGCATCGCGGTCGGCATGGCGACCAACATGCCGCCTCATAATCTTGGGGAGGTTATTGACGGAATTATTATGGTCATAGATAATCCTGCTGTCGAATGGAAAGAACTCATGACCGCTGTCAAAGGGCCTGATTTTCCCACAGCTGGATTCATATACGGACGGCAGGGAATTCAGGATGCGTACCAATTCGGTCGTGGCTCAATCAAGATGCGCGCCCGTGCAATAATCGAGGAAGAAAAGAACAAGGAACAGATAATTGTTAATGAGCTCCCCTATCAGGTGAATAAGGCAAAATTGATAGAGGATATTGCAGGTCTTGTGAGGGACAAGAAAATTGCGGGGATAACCGACCTTCGTGATGAATCTGATAAAGATGGTATCCGCATAGTAATGGAAGTATCAAGACAGGCGCAGGCGAACATCATTTTGAACCAGTTGTATTCGCATACCCAGCTTGAGACCACTTTTGGCGTTATCAACCTTGCACTTGTCGATGGGAGGCCAATTGTTCTTCCGTTAAAAGAAATAATTGTCCAGTATATTTCACACAGGAAGAATGTAATAATAAGAAGAAGCCAGTTTGAGCTCAAAAAGGCACAGCAGCGTGCCCATATCCTCGAAGGTTTGATAATTGCACTTGACAATATCGATGCGGTTATTAAACTCATAAAAGCTTCAAAGACACCGGATGATGCGCGTGTAGGTCTTATCGCAAAGTTCAGCCTGAGCGAAGAGCAGGCAAAGGCTATCCTTGATATGAGGCTTCAACGCCTCACTGGCTTAGAGCGCGAGAAGATAGACGCTGAATACAGCGAGCTTTTAAAAACGATTGCCTGGCTCAAGGACCTCCTGGCAAGCGAAATCAAGATACTTGCTTTGATAAAATCAGAGCTTTCCGACCTCAGGGCACGATTCGCAGATAAAAGGCGGACCGAGATCATCGAGAGTACAGGGGAACTCGTAACCGAAGACCTCATCCCGAAAGAGGATGACGTCATCACAATCACGAACAGTGGGTATATCAAGCGCATCGCCGTGGATGCGTACAAGCAGCAGCGCCGCGGCGGGAAGGGCGTTGTGGGCATGGAGACAAAAGAAGAGGATTTCGTAAGCGACCTTTTCATCGGCAACACGCACGACTATATTCTTTTCTTCACGGACAAAGGCAAGGTGTACTGGCTGAAAGTATATGCGATACCCGAGGCAGGGAGGCAGGCGCGGGGAACAGCGATAGTGAATCTGCTCCAGATTGAGCAGGGAGAGAAGATTAACGCCTATATTCCCATCAGCAAATTCGATGACAAGCACTATCTCTTGATGGTAACAAAGAAAGGGACAGCCAAGAAGACAGCGCTCTCAGAGTTCTCAAATCCAAGGAAGACAGGGATTATTGCCATATCGCTGGATGAAGGGGATAAGCTTGTTTCCGTGAAGCTCACTGATGGCAGCCGGGAGGTAGTAATCGGCACAAAGCACGGCAAAGCCATCAGGTTCAACGAAACTGGTGTTCGGGACATGGGGCGCGGTGCATACGGCGTCAGGGGCATGAAACTTGTGGGCGAGGACGATGTGGTGAGCATGGCAGTGGTGGAAGAGGGAGCGACGCTTCTCACTGTGACCGAGAACGGCTACGGGAAGCGCACGGGATTTGAGGAGTACCGCACCTCGAACAGGGGTGGGCAGGGTGTGATTACCATCGACGTGAACGTGAGGAACGGCAATGTTGTGGATATCAGGAGCGTTCATGAGGACGATGAGATAATGGTGACGACCTCGAACGGCATCGTCATCCGCGTGCCAGTGAGCGGGATTCGCGTGCAGGGCAGGAACACGCAGGGAGTTACGATAATGGATGTTAAGGAGAAGGACAGGGTGGTTGGGGTGGCGACGCTGGCGAAGGAAGAGAATGGGGAGGAGAAAGCGGTGCAGGAGAAGCTGGAATGAGGAAGGCAGGAGAGCAAACTATCAATTACATGGAAAGATTTGCATCTTTTAAAAATTTAACTGAAAAATTTACAATAAAATATTGTGATAAAAAACAGAACGCCCGTATCTCTATTTAGATGACCCTCGTATTCTTGCTAGATTTGCGGGATATCTCAAAAAAAATATAACAAAACCTGACTCAACATCAAAAGTTTTCCTTCGAGGTCAATATAAGGATGGTACCATGATACCTAGCCTTTTTAGAGAGGATATAACTAAGGAATTATTCAAAAGTCGATATTCAGCTTACAAAGAATTAATAACTTCCATTCAAAATGATTTCAAAAAACAACGATTTAAAAAAGATAGCGTTGGACCACTCTTACAAAATTATGGAATAAAAACGCCTTGGTTAGATTTGGTGGCTAATTTATACACTGCAATCTGGTTTGCGACACACAATCCAAAAAATGAAAAAACTAAGCCAAAATTTGGATGGATTTACTTTATTAGGACTAAGCTAGACAATGGCGCAGAGTTAAAGTATTATGATTTAAAAGAGGAGCAATCATCATTAAGCTTAAGATTACACGTTCAACATGGCTTATCTGCAACCAGAAAAGATCCAGCATGGAATTTTAATAATCGTTGCTTAAACGATTTTGTTGTAGCGACTGTTAAATTCCGTAACAATGATAAATGGAAACTAGAAGGGCCTCTTTTCGAGAAGAAGTATATGTTTCCAAGTGAATTATATGATAGTACATATAGATACCTTAAAGGTAATAAAAAATTCATAAACATAATTAACGACATTACAAATAAATACGATTTGTCTGATGGCGAATTAGGTAGAATTTACGAGTATATATAGAATTATTAAGAATCTTGATACAATTGCACGTGCAGAACGGAAGAAATATGAGCAAAAATAAAAGTTCAATATCGAAAGCACAGAGCTACAAAGAAATCGGTGAGTATTGGGACAAGCATGACCTTGCCGAGCACTGGGAAGAAACAAAACCAGCCGAATTTGAAGTTGATATTAAATCCGAAGTTACATACTATGCAGTTGACAATAAATTATCAGCAAAGGTTCAGGAATTTGCCAGGCAGCACGGTGTATCACCGGACACTCTTTTAAATTTGTGGTTGCAAGAGAAATTACAAGAGCAGAATACTTGAAGTGTAATCGTACTAACAGGTTTACAGGGTAAACCCCATCAAGCCTGCCGCCTCCACGCATGCGCGCCCTCCGGCTCGATGACAGGGCGGCGCCGCCCCTAAAACAGCATTAGCTCATCAAATCCTTCAAAGTGGTCTTTATTGAAAGTAAACAGCTTAAAACCCCGGTTTATCGCAACCGCTGCGATCATTGCATCAAACCTCGGAATCTTTTCACCTCTCTTCTCGGCTTTCACCTCAAGCTTTGCGGAGAGAATTGCATCGTTCTTGGTGAAATCAATAACTTCGAGAAATTTTACGTTCTCTATCTTTTTGTTATCAGCATACTTATACAGACCGAAAAGAATTTCATGGAGATTTAAAGATGTGAGGCTAATATCTTCTCCGGCATCCTCGATTTTCCTCAACGCTTCATCTCCTTTCTTCGAGTTCTTATCAAGGATTTCGATCAGTACATCAGTATCAACAAGAATCAATATCTTGTCTCCCTTCTTTTCACGGATAACTCTCCCAAAAGAGCTTCCTTGTTCATAAACTCAACAGAACCCCTCAATTCCCTGAGTTTATCGATGTTACTGCGGGATTTCACCAGGCGCTCGAAGAAATTGCTGAAGCTCTCATTTGTTCCCTTTATAGAGAGAAGCATTTTGTAAATATCTTCCTTTATTGTTATCGTCTTGGTTGCCATATGTCAACATATGTTCAAACATATATTTAACTTGCTGACAAAGCAGATTAGGACCGAAAGGATTATCAAAAGTTATTCAGCGACCTTTATATTCGTGTATGGAACTGCAGAAACCCACATCGCCCCTCCCTCATGCAGGCGCTCCTCCGGCTCGATGACAGGGCGGCGCCGCAGCACAACCACAGATGAATTGGGTTCGTATCAAGTTCGTACCCAGTTCGCGGCTAATAACCGTAATCCCGCTCAGAAAGAAGGGGTAATGCTTCGGAGAAGAGAGCGAAAGCTACCCTATTTTTTGTCAATCATACCACCAGCAGCATAATACAAAGTCTTATTAACTTTAAACAATAATATTAAAATTGGGACATTAAGGGACGAATTTCACGTGGAATCCCATATAGTGTGGATGTGGTAAAATTGAATATTGGAGGTAATCAGAACCAAAAGTCATTATATACTTATCTGATAATTTTAATAATAATTACTATAATAAATTCGCTTTTGTCGCGTTTTGCCGTAATTACCTGGCAGATTGCCCAGGGAGTTTCAGGATTATACTTTGCAGTTGCCTTCATGATTGCCTTTGCGCTATGGTTTGGGGTTTGGGGCGCAATTGCAGCATATATTGGATGTTTTATAGGAGCCGGGATGAGCACAACAGGTCTGCCACCCAGTGTCAATGTCTATTGGTCTTTAGCCGATTTCTGGCAGGTTTTGATACCATTGATAGCCTTCAGGACATTAGGTGCAGATGCGGTTCTTAAAACACAGAGGGACTTTTTAATATTCCTGGTTTTTGGCGTGGTGTTAAATAATCTTGTGGGGGCTGGATGGGGTGCAAGTACGCTTGCAGTGGGCGGGATTATTTCATGGAATAATGCTCCTGATATATTCGCCAGCTGGCTCATCGGCGATCTGATAGTAACTATCGCGATTACCCCATTGCTGCTCAGATACATTACGCCTCACATTAAAAAATCTGGAGTATATGTTAGAAATTATTGGATTTAAACAAGAGGAGGTGATGAGAAATGGCATTTATATGGGATCCGATCACCGCAGTAAATCTGGTGCTCAGCGTAATAATACTGGTCTTGGGCTATTGGGGCTATAAAAAGAGCAACGATAAGGTGCCTCTTTATGTTGGTGTAGCCTTCGGGCTCTTTGGCGTTTCGCATCTTGCAACACTGCTCGGCCTTGCACAAAGGATAGTAAGTATGTTAATAATAATCAGGACGCTTGCCTATCTGATAGTTATATTTGCTGTGAATAAAATAGCATTTAAGCGATAAACATAAAAGATATTCAGGCAAATATCGAAGAGAGAAGTCAGTTATGGATGTCTATATTGAAGCGGCTATTGAAGAAGCCAAAAAGGGGTTAGGTGAGGGTGGAATTCCAATCGGTTCCATCCTTGTGAAGGATGGGAAAATTGTCGGGAGAGGACACAACAGACGCGTTCAGGATAATGACCCGATAATGCATGCGGAAATTGATTGCCTGCGTAATGCCGGAAGAATTGGCAGATACAGCGGGACAGTTCTTTATTCCACATTGATGCCCTGTTATCTTTGCGCCGGAGCGATCGTCCAGTTTGGGATTAAGAAAGTCATTGTAGGAGAATCTGAGACCTTCGCAGGCGCCAGGGAATTTATGGAATCTCAGGGTGTTCTGGTAGTCGATTTGAACAATGATGAATGCAAGCAATTGATGAACAAATTCATATGGGATTTCCCTCTGCTATGGAAAGAAGACATCGGAAAACTTTGAGCTATTAAAATCTTTATTGTATCGATGCTTTGTAGCATGATTACCTTATTTTCTATTAGCACGTATACTTCTTGCCGAAGTACTTTTTTGAAGAAGTATACATTTAACCCAACCAAAACCAGCGACCTTCCCCATCAAGCCTGCCCCCCGCCCTCACGCGGGCGCGCCCTCGATTGGATTATTTTCTTCGCAAGATCGAAGTAATACTTCAACTTACAGCTATGCTCTATCTGTGCCGTAATAAAATAAGCTTCCTCAAGTGCTTTTCCAACTGCAAAAATGCCATGTCCGAAAATGATAGCCCCTTTGTGGTCTCTTAACGCGTCTGAAGTGCTTTTCGCAAGCTCTGGCGTCCCTGCGACGCCTCTCACTACAGGAATCTCAAGCAGGAAGTACTGCCCTTCGATATTTACCGGAACAATCTTATCTTCTTCAGCAAGCAGCGACTCAACAACAGCAAAAAGTGGATGAGCATGGATAACCGCAAGCGCCGAAGTGTATTTGTTATCGACCTGTGAACTGTCACCTCTGATGATGCGATATTATCGAGGCTCGAAGGCTTATCTATATCCACCTCCACAACACTTTTCCCGGATATCCCATCAAGAGGAGACCTGGTTTTGGTTATGAGCATTTCGCTTCCTGTGCGGACACTGATATTCCCGAAATGCGACTCCACAAGCCCGTGCTCAACGAGTCTCTTCCCGAATTTTGCCATGTCAGGCCACATGTTTTCATTTCCTTTTAAAGAAGAGCCAGGAATCCTTTCCTCTGAACCTTGTTTTTATCAGGGCGTACTTGCCCATTAGCTTTCGTCCTTTAAGTTCAAAGAGCAGTTCATCGCCCACATCTTTTTCAAGATTGAACTCGCCTTTATCCCAGATGCGCACTGTCCCGGCCCCGTACATACCTTCAGGAATTATGCCCTCAAAGTCTGCATACTCAAGGGGATGGTCTTCTGCCTGGATGGCAAGACGCTTGACGCCCTCCTTGTCCGGCGGCTCCTTCGGCACAGCCCATGAACGCAAGACACCGCCCATCGCAAGGCGCAGGTCATAATGCAGGTGCGAAGCGTCGTGTTCGTGCACTACGAAAATATTCCCACCACTTCTTTTCCCGCCGCCTTTTGGTTCGGGCGATTTTGAAAAATCCCTGTGTTTCTGGTATTCCTCAAGCGTCATAAACATCATCCGAAGGTAAACGCGCTCGGACAGACCTTGTTCAAAAAGCATATCTCGCACTTTGGTTTTTTGGCAATGCAAATCTCTCTTCCATGCTGAATCAGCCGGAGCGCAAAAATATCCCACTCGTTTCTTGGAACGGTCTTCATAAGGTCTTTTTCGATTTTATCTGGATCCGTGTTCTTGGTGAACCCAAGTCTTGCAGAAACCCTTTTCACATGCGTGTCCACTGCAATTCCCTCTCGCTTCCCGAATGCGCTTGATAATACGATGTTCGCAGTTTTTCTTGCCACGCCAGGCAGCGTAATCAGGTCTTCCATGGTGTCAGGAACTTTTGAGTTGAAATCATTAACCAGAATCTCGCACAGTTTTTTTATGTTCTTTGTCTTATTCCTGTAAAAACCCGTAGAATAGATGTCCTTTTCAAGTTCTTCCTGCGGAGTTTTTACATAATCCTGTGGCGTCCTGTACTTTTTGAAGAGGGTCTTTGTGACTTTATTTATCTGTTTGTCCGTGCTCTGAGCAGAGAGAATGGTGGCGATCAGCAACTCCAGAGGATTTGAAAAATCAAGAGCGATCTTGACATCAGGGTAATTCTTTTTTAAGAGTGCAACGATTTCATTAACCTTTTCATCCGCCATGATTTGTATTATACGATGCAAGATAATTAAGACTTTTGACCGATACGTATAAATTATAGTATTGTTAATTAATTTTCTATATAGATTTAATGGAGGTAAGAGTATGGCAAAGAAAAAAGCATCAAAATCCACCATATCATCTTCGTCTTCATGGTGGAAGGAGAGAGGTAAAATTATGGCAAGTGCTAAAACAGTTGCAAAGACCGCAAAACCCAAAGCAAAAAAGAAAGTACAGGCAAAGAAGGCTAAGAAAGCAGAGAGAGGCATGGCATATGTCTGCGATGTCTGCGGATGCGAAGTCGTATGCGTTTCAGACAGTGCCGGGAATGTTGTTTGCTGCGAAGAACCGATGAGTTTAATCTTCTAAAAATAACATTTTAAATTTTTATTTTAATTTTTCTTTTTTACTCTACTACATCTTCCAACGACTTTGAAACTTTACCCCCGATAGCTCTTTGCACTTTACACCTTTTTTCTGTATCAGCACTTTAAAGGTCTCGCCCATCTCCATGATTAGAGTCTTGACCTGAAGCAATCTTTTGTGATAGTCTTGCGGGTTGGTTTCCTGTAATTTTTTCAGATATTCCTCGATACCAAGTCCGAATAAGAAATGCGCCAGGTCGGTGAATCCGCAGAGCTCCACTCCATTTTTACTGCCAAAGTGAGCTAATGCCGAGAAATTTACATGGGAGGTTATATCCTGCTCACCGATGTGCTGGTAGGGATTTTCACCTGAAGTGTGTTTATAATAACACATGAGCGTCCCTTTATTCCTGTACTCCTGATATAACTCCGAGGAAGGGTAGCCGTAATCAATAGTGATGACAAATCCTTTTTTTAAGGCAGATGCAACTTCTTTTATCCATTTTATCGCATCAAGGTTTATTTCAGTCCTGTATCCATAAGGCAAAACCACGTTGAGTTCAGCGAGATAATTTTTAAGTTCTTTCGATGCAGGTTTCAGAACCTCGAAAAAATCGTTATTATAATCCACGTACACTTCCATAAGTTCACTTTCCATAGTTACTGCATGCACCGGAAAAGCATCCACAAGCTCGTTTGAGAACACGCAACCGGTAATGCCTGAAACCTCGTGTATGGAATCACACCACCTTACCCTATCACCCAGCCTCTTTCTCTGCTTTTCACGCATCGCAGGACTTTTTTCCACGATGCAGTAATCAAGGCTCTTGTATAGCTGATTTTTCTCAAGATAATAGAGGATATCATACGAAAGAAGTCCGGTTCCTGCCCCCATTTCAACGACCGTGAACCCTTCTTCTCCAAGGATATTCCACATCTCCCCGATTTGTTTTCCAAGCATTTCGCCAAAGGCAGGGCTGATGTTAGAACTGGTGTAGTAATCCCCTCTTTTTCCTATCTTATCTTTTGAAGAAGTGTAGTATCCAAGCTCGGGGTAATACAGCGCCATTTCCATGAAATCGCGAAAGGGTATGGCGCCATTTTGCCGGATTTTTTTTATTAGAATTTCGGACAACTCCGTATCTGCGTTCATCTGCGTTCATCTGCGGTTTTATATAATTTCAAACTTACCCCGCGTAATAAATCCTGTATATTTTACCCGCATTGTCATCGCTAACAAAGAGCGAGCCGTCCTGCGCCACAATAATATCCACAGGTCTTCCGAGCACGTCATTACTCTGAAGCCAGCCTGTTGCAAAATCCACAACTGTGGACGTGTTCATATCTATACTTACAATCTTGTAGCCGATAGGAACTTTTCGATTCCATGAGCCGTGGTAAGCCACGAACAGCCTGCCCCTGTATTCCTCCGGGAAGCTTTTGCCGTAGTAGAACGCTAAACCAAGAGGCGCAGAGTGTGCCTGCAGATCAATAAGGCTCGGCGTTTTATCAATGCATGGATCGCTGATGTTCCTGTCAAAATCAGTGTCGTGGATATTTTTCCCGTAGCATAGCGGCCAGCCATAGTTTTTTCCCTCCTCAACGAAATTTATCTCATCAGGCGGCACGTCCTCACCGAGGTTGTCGCGCCCGTTTTCCGTGGCATACATCCTGCCAGTCACAGGATGGAAGACAAAACCCACCGCGTTTCTCAAACCTCTTGCAAAAACACTGCAATTTGTTCCATCAAGGTTGCATTTCATAATGGCTGCCCTCCTTTCATCCTGCTCATAGCACACGTTGCATGAAGAGCCGATGCTTATGTATAAACTGTTGTTATGAACTTTTACCGTCCTGGTAAAATGACCTCCTGTTGGCAGATTGTCAACAAGAACTTCAAGTGTATTCCTGTCTGCAATCAAGCCGTTTTCGATTGATTTTACCCGTATTACCCTGTTTTCCTCGGCGATATAAAACCAGCCTTCATAATAATCTATTCCGTGCGGCTCGTTGAGCCCGTCGATAAACGTTATTGTTTCATCGGCTTTATTGTCGCCGTTCCTTGCAGGAAGCGCAACAACTCTTCCCTGGCTAGGTATGGTAACAAACAAAACATTATCCTTGAAAAGCATCATCCTCGGACCGGGATTTGTGCCCGGGTATGAAACCGGGCTTCCTCCAAGATTACTTGCAAAAACCTCAATATTGAATCCCCCCGGCAAATTAATTTCGTTGAGAGAATCCGATTTCACGGCAGGCTTGAAGCCGTATTGTAGAAACACAGCTGCGGCTAATGCAATTGCGAATAATGCCATTAACATCCATGCAATTTTTTTACTCATAACGCCTTCTCCCTCTTATCATGGCAAATAATAAGCCGGAATCGTTATCAAAACAGCGACAATTACCGAATATATGATAATCTGCCATGCCTTCCTCCTGTCTTTTGCTCGGAATTCTGCCTGTTCAATGGTATCGGTCTTACCAATTTCTACAAAATTAAACACGCCTCGCATGCCGAAGTAAGCGCAAAAATGCATCCGCGCTTGAAGGAAACCAATTGCAGTCATTGTCGCCGGAATAAAAATTAAAAGCCGCCAGAAGCGGGGCACTTCGAGGTACGTGAACAAACCGAAAAGACCGACCGTGATGATAAGTCCTATCCAGCCAGCAGTTTGTCTTTTTGTTATTTCATTTTTCCCGATGTTACATACACCCGGCACGTATTGGTTCTGTGTTTGCATTATCTTTTTCATTTATCTTTCAAATATCAAAAGGCTTCCCTGTCCGGCAGCATCGTTAATTATATATATCGTTATAACCATGTAAGTCTGTCACACACTAACATGAAATTGAATAAAAGGTGATTTAATTGTCGGAAATTGGTAAAAAAATTCGTTTAGAGAGGATAATGGACAGGGAAAGCAGGAACATGGTAATAATACCGATGGACCATGGAATATCCATGGGACCGGTGAGAGGTATCGTCAATCTTGCCGACATGGTGAACAGGGTGGCAGACGGTGGGGCAAACGCTGTTCTTTTGCAGAAAGGAATGGCAAAGCATGGGCACCGCGGATATGGACGCGATATCGGGCTTATCATACACATGAGCGCATCCACTTCGCTCGGGCCAGACCCCAACGACAAGGTACAGGTATGCTCTGTGGAAGAAGCCATAAAAATGGGAGCTGATGCCGTGAGCGTGCATATCAACATAGGTTCTGAAACAGAAGCAAAACAGTTGAAGAAACTGGGCTCTGTGGCGGAGCAGTGCGATAGCTGGGGGATGCCACTTATCGCGATGATGTACCCGCGCGGCAAGGATATCATGAACCCGAACGACCCGGAACTTGTGGCGCATGTAGCGCGCGTGGGTGCTGAGCTCGGCGCAGATATCATAAAAACCAATTTCACAGGCGATATCGATTCATTCAGAACAGTTGTTGAAGGTACTCCTGTGCCAGTGGTAATGGCAGGAGGACCCAAGACCAGTACGGACGAGGAATTCCTCGCGATGGTTCGCTCTGCGCTGGATGCCGGAGGAAGGGGCGTGGCAATAGGCAGGAACGTATTCCAGCATGAGAACCCAACTGCAATGACACACGCACTTACCCTTATAGTTCACAAAGGCGCAAGCGTAGAGGAAGCCATGGAGGCGCTGCGGTGAAAAAAGAAAAGGCAGTATGGATAAAGGCAGACAGCGAAGCGTGGGAAAAAAACAAGCCGCGTGTTACGACCGGGCTTGAGTCAGGCGCCGACTGCGTTCTTCTCAATGCCGGGGATATACCGAAGGTAAGAGAACTCGGGAATATCAGGATAGCGGCGCCCAGCGAGGAAGCCGATATAACAGTGGTAGGAAGGCAGAGCGAAGGCGACGGGACAAAAAAACTGCCCCCGGATTTTTCTAACTCCGGGGACATAGCCGAAGCAAGGCGCCTTACAATAGGGGGTAAAGCAGTTGCAGGATACGTGGTGATAAAAAACAAAAGGTACGAGCAATTCGCGTTGGAGCTTGGAAAATCGTGCGATTTTCTTGTCGTTATCGGCACTGACTGGAAGGTGATTCCGCTTGAGAACCTGATCGCAGGGCTCCAGAAGCTTGACGTGGAGATCATCGCGGGTGTCCGGAACGCGGAGGAGACAAAGCTTGCGCTTGAGACGCTGGAGCATGGCTCGGACGGCGTGCTGCTTGATACGGATAATCTCTCCGAGATTAAGAAGGTCATAGCGATTCGTGACAGGTCTGGAATGGAAAAGGTACCACTGGTAAAAGCCAAAGTTACAAAGGTTAAGCAGGTGGGCATGGGTGACAGGGTATGCGTGGACACAGCTTCGCTGATGGTTCCGGGAGAAGGAATGCTGATTGGTTCGCAGAGCAATGGGTTGTTCCTGGTGCATTCTGAAAGCGAGGAAAGCCCCTATGTGGCTGCGCGCCCGTTCAGGGTGAATGCCGGAGCGGTGCATGCCTATATCAGAGTCGGCGAGAAGACGCGCTACCTTTCAGAGCTTGCGTCGGGCGATGAGGTGCTGATAGTGGATTCTGAAGGCGAGACAAGACCTGCTGTCGTGGGCAGAGTGAAAATCGAGCGCCGCCCCCTGATGCTTGTGGAAGCCGAGGTTGAGGGAACAAGGATCAAGACGCTGCTTCAGAATGCTGAGACCATAAAACTTGTCGGCGCCGATGGGAAGCCCATAGCTGTGACCGCACTCAAGGAAGGGGATGAGGTGCTGTTGTATTTTGAGGCGGCGGCGAGGCATTTCGGGATTAAGATAGAGGAGACGATTATTGAGAAGTGATTTTCCGGCGCAGGCGTAGTCGCGGAACGCACGAGGAGACCTACCGTGCATAGCCGGGTACGTTATTTCAACTTCTTAGTTTCTTTTTTCCCTGTTATGCTGAGAAAGTTCTCAGAACTTACAACTTTTCTCCCTGTTTTTTTCTCAAGTTCTTTTCTTGCGTTTCCCGCAATCTTCCCGCCCTCTTTTGAAGAATCAAGACACTCATCGAATCCTTTTGAGTCCCATGATTTCGTGATTTCCGTTGTGGATTTTTCCCCGAGCATGGTGAAAATCAATTCCAGATCGGTCATGTGGTCTCTCAGGTTCTGGTTTTTGTTCAGCGGGTCCAAGCTTTTTATTTTTCTATGCTCCTTAATCGACTTCCCGAAGGTCGCCTTAGAAATCTCGTTTGTAAGGATGGCATAATCTCTTTTCTCGTCGGCCCCTCTTTCTCTCCATTCATCCGTGAGTTCCTGCCTGATTGCGACGCCACGGAGCCTTTTTTCTATCCAGTCTTCAGGATAGCCTTTGAGTTCATAATATTCTTTCGCCCTGTCCTGCGCCAGTTCGGGATTTTCTATTTCCTGTATCCTTTCGTATCCTACTTTTGCCAGCCATCTTTTGAAGGGTTCGGCTTTCTTTGAGGGGATGGACTGGATTATCCTGAACATGGATTCGGTGTTTGCGCAATCGGTTTCGTATTTTTTGCCGTCGGTTGATAGCAATTTCAGTTGTCGACAAAATGTCGATAACTCGATTCCGCTTGACTCGGCTTCGCGTTTTTTTAGCCTGTACCAGTAATCCTTTGGGTCGGCGCTGTCTGTCAAAACCCTTACAACATCAACCACTGAGAAAAACCATTGTTCATCATGCCATGTTCGTCTTATTTTAGCTCCTTCGAATACTACCAGCGCTTCTTTTGAATCCATGTTATTTCCCCTTGTTAAAGTTCATGGATGGTAAAGAGAGCGTCATGGTTAAAAAGGGTTAGGAGAGCGGGGTGAAAGTGATTGGTTATCATGATATCGAATCTATTTTCATACTAGCGATAAAGTGATATAATTAAAATAACCCCCTCACTCGCGCGCCGACGGGGCGGGCGGTGCGGCTTTCGGCTGCGCGGAGTTTGCGGAGGCGCGCCGCAGATTTATAATTTTTATAATATACTTCTACGCTTTGCGTTCTTTGCGCCCTTAGCGGTGGAATCACCAACTGCATGCGTGGATGGATTTGAGTATTGGAGCACATTCTCAGGAAAGAATTATGTTTTAGCTGAACAATTATATTATAAAGGATATTCAGAAAAGCTCAAAAGTGAAAGCAATACTGTGAGATTAGAATGTCCGATGAAGGCATAAAGGAGATTAATTTATGGACATGCAAATCAAACAAAAATTCCTTGAACTCTGGAAAAAATACTTTAACGATTCCGAACTTCCCATCACCTTTTATTATACTGACGAGGAAGGACACGCCGAACTCGCAAAACCCGGCTCGGTAGTCCGATGCGTGATCGGGGCAGTATCAAACATAAGAAAAGGAAAATCTTTCTGTTTTAACATCGAATCCATAGGCTGCTTTGGCGGGAAACGATATCTCGGCTTCACCGACAAAATCAGACCCAACTTCGAATATTTCCTCTCCTGCGGTATTCCCGGCGAACTTGAGGGGGAGCGCTATAAAAAATCCCCGCAGCTTGTTAAGGAACTGATGGAAAAAATCCCTGCATTCAAAGCGCCTGCGCAGTACATTGTATTCAAGAGGTGGGACATGCTCGAGGAGCAAGATAACCCGGAGGTTGTTATCTTCTTCGCTCATGCCGATGTTCTCTCCGGTCTTTTCACCCTTGCAGGTTTTGACATGGCTGAACCCAACGGGGTAATCTCGCCTTTCGGCGCTGGCTGTGCCACCATTGTCCAGTACCCATATCTTGAGAAGGACTCCGATAGTCCAAGGGGAGTTCTCGGCATGTTCGATGTCTCAGCGCGTCCTTTTGTTCCCGAGAACGTGCTCACATTTTCAGTTCCCATGAACAAGTTTGTAACCATGATAGAGAATATGGAGGAGAGTTTCCTTATCACCGGGTCATGGAAGATGGTGCAGAAGAGGATAGCGTCTGCCCGTAAATAACAGCGAAGGGAGATTTTACGAAAACCATTATCATCGGCGGCGGACTTGCAGGGCTGGCTGCTGCATACAGGCTTGCTGGCAGGGATGAAATATTGATCATCGAGAAAGAACCCGAGCTTGGAGGCATGGCTTCAAGCTATGATATCGATAACTATCATATCGAAAAATACTACCATCATATTTTTGCAGGCGATACAGAACTTATATGCTTGATAAATGAACTCGGTCTGGGGAATCGGCTTGAATGGCTCAGGGGCACGACCGGGTATTATCTTAACGGTAAGATCTATCCTATGAATACCCCTTTTGAAATCCTGAAAGCTTTGCCGTTGATGGATGTTATAAGGTTAACAAGGCTTGTGCTGAAAGCAAGGGCTATAAAAGACACTACTCCTTACGATGATATCACTGCAAAAGACTGGATAATCGACACCGCAGGCGAATCCGTTTATAATAATTTCTTCTTTCCTCTACTTTCGAGCAAGTTCGGGGAAAATAAAGAAAACGTCTCCGCTGCCTGGCTGCTCGGACGCGTCAGGATACGCTCGAACAGGGGTGCAAGGGGCGAGCGGTTGGGTTACATGCGCGGGGGATTTCATGCGCTTATAGAAGCAATGGCTGATAGTATCAGGAAACGAGGGGGCATAATAAGGCAGGGCAACGTATCAAAGATCGAGGTTGCGGATGGTTCAGTGCTGAGCGTGGTTGCGGATGGTGAGCGCATTGAATGCGACAGGATTATTTCAACTGTTGCCCCCCATATCCTTGAAAAAATAATCAATACAAGGCTTTCAGGACTTGATATGGATATAAATTATCAGGGTACTGCATGCGCTCTCTTTGGATTGACCGAAAAAGTAATGGGCGATGTTTACTGGCTGAACATCAAGGGAAAATTTCCGTTCGGCGCAGTGATTGAACATACCAACTTTATCCCGGCTTCAGATTACGGGGAGCATTTGATGTACGTGACCTCGTACTTCCAGAATCCCGACAGTATGCTCTGGAAATGTAGCGATGAAGAGCTTATCGAGCTGTACCTTGGCGGTCTTGAAAAACTCTTCCCGGGATTTCGGGAAAAGGTGAAATGGTGGCGCATGCGCAGGGATTTAGATACTGCGCCTGTGTATGAAGTAGGATACAGGAGAAAACTCCTTCCTTATAAAACAAATATCAATGGGCTTTATCTTGCCGGCATGTTCTCGGCTGGGAACTATCCTGAGAGGAGCATGAACGGCTCGATCAAGGCTGGTTTTGAGTGTGCAGAAAGTATGAACTCGATAAAATAACTCTATAAAACAAATGTCGCAAGAATAGCCAGTGTGGATACAAGCCCAACTGCAGCGACCGTACGGATTTTGGGGTTCTCGAAAAGCTTCAGTGTGGCAACGCATATAAAAATATAAGGCAGCAGTGTGGCGAGAACTGAAATCGTAGCAAGCTGTGCGAAATGATTGGTGAATAGCAGCAGCGATGCCCCGACTGCGGCACTGACTGCAATCGCCATATACGGCGTTCCTTTCCTGCTCAGATCAGGGAGCAGGCGAATACTGTTTTCAAACGATATATTCTGCAAAACACGCGAGGCTGCAAGAATATAAGCATTGAGCGCAGACAGCATGGCTATAATTCCGATTACAGCCATTACCTTTCCAGAGGTGTGAAATGCCTTGGCCGCCGCGAGTGCCAAAGGTGCTGAGGATGAAGCCAGCAACCCGCTTCCCATGCTGCCTATCAGGGCGACGTTCAGAAAAAGATATACAGTTGTGGTAATCAGCATCACAATTACAAGCGATGCGAACACATCCTTTATATTCCTGGTCTCACCCGCCGGTATTGCGCTTATCTCAAAACCTGTGTATGGCCAGTACACGATAATCGCTACTTTTAAAAAATCAGTTTTATTCCCTGTGAAAAACGGGGTAAAGTTTTCCTTAAGAATATACGGCAGCAAAAAAATAGCCAGAACAATCAGGGGAAGGGTTTTCAGGAGGGTGAGGACGTTTTCAATATTCCCTGAAGGTCTTACGCCTATAATGTTGATTATGCCTAACAGAGCTATGATTACTATCTCAAGCCAGAGCACATCAGGATACCCGAAAAAAGTCACATACTGCCCTATCCCTGCTGCAATTGTAGCTATGCCGAAAACTGAACCTATCAAATAAAGTATAACCACAGAGCCTGAAAGCCTTCTGCCAAAGACTTTTGAAAATATGGAATAAAAAGCACCCGTAGAGGGATATTTTGATGACGCCCAGGCAAGCGATAACATGACGCAGCTTGCTGAGATTGCAACCATGAGCCAGGCAAGCAGCGAGCTTGGACCTGCTAATCCAGCAGCTATGCCTGGAACCACGAATATGCCTGAGCCTATGGTTCCTCCCACACCGAAACTTACAAGCTCGGCAAGACCAAGGTTTTTTCGATACTCTGACATGAAATAAGCCGCCGGATAGACTGAGTAATTAGTGTGAATCCGTATCAGGTTGCGATTAACCTTATGTGTTTTCTATCGGGCAGATAACGGCATTGTACATTAATAAAGTTTAAAACTTTCCGTATAAGAATACGACCTTTTCACCAACAGGCGTGCAGATGATACGTCATTTGAGAACCTCGTTTTAATCCGTCAGCCCATATTTGGTTAAATCAAAGGGGTAGTCCTTTCGTTCTCCGTTTATCATCACACCAAGATTTAACGTTGGGGCATCGCTCTTATGGACTAAGGGATAGCACATGGCAAGATTTTGATTCGTATTAGCACTCAGCTTAAACTGCAAGCCGGTACTGCGCACGCACGCGGTACTTAATCCGCCCACGCTGTCGTACATATTCGGTGTTCTCCCGTCTTTTAGTCCGAGTGTGTTTTTAACCACTGCAACATCGAGGCTCTGCGGATTGTTATTTTTAACATCCAGATTTACTTGAGTACAGGGCTGTTTTGTTCCACTTACGATACAATCCGCAAGTGTCTTAACTTCAAGTGCAAGCTGATAGCTTGAGGTCGCAACAGGAGTCTGTTCGCCTGTGGTTTGCACAGCAGGGGTAGGCGCCGCAGTTTCTGATACTTTGCCCTGCTGGGTACCTGTGCATCCTGAGAAGAGAACTACAAGCCCGATAGCTGCTATAAATAGTGCATTCTTAAATGTTACCATAATACCACGAGAATTAAAATTACCTTCTATAATATAAAACTGTCATGTTATATGTTGGTGGAAGCCTTAAGCTCAGTTTTTATCCTTCTGAAATCTTCTTCGAGGCTGGACAAATACGCTGGATTGTAGAGCACCGCTGCCGGATGATATGTGGGTATTATCCTGACCGGAAAGTCAAAAAGCCTCTCCTTGTAGAGCCGTCCTCTAACCCCGGTTATTCCTTCACTCTCTATATTCACCTTTGATAGAATATATCGTGTTGAGTGCTTTCCCAGTGTAACAATAATCTCTGGCCTTATTATCTGAATCTGTTCATCAAGGTAAGGAGCGCAAGCCTTGATTTCATCCTCCTTCGGTGCCCTGTTCTCAGGAGGGCGATGCTTTACGATATTGCTTATATAAACATCCCTTCTCCCAAGACCAATGCCGCAGAGCAGCGTATCGAGGAGCTTGCCCGCCCTCCCAACAAAAGGTCTGCCCTTAATATCTTCCTGGTAACCCGGCGCCTCGCCTATTAGCATCAGCTTGGCATCCGGGTTGCCCTCTCCAGGAACAGGGTTCTTTGCATATCTCCAGAGCCGGCATTTCCTGCAATCCTGAACCTCTGCAACTACCTCCTCCATAAGTTTCTGCTTTGACATCCTGATTATGAGAGGTTGAGCAATCGCTTTAAAGTTTCCTTTGAGAAATTCTTTTTAAGCATCCTCACCTTTTAGCTCTGAAATGAACATCCAAGACCTCGACCTTCCTGACAGCGTCATCCAATTCTATAAGGATTCAGGTATAACCGAACTCTATCCTCCTCAGGCTGATGCTGTTGGTAGAGGGTTGCTCGAAGGCAAGAATCTCGTGGCGGCAATACCCACGGCCTCAGGCAAAACCTTGCTTGCAGAATTTGCCATGCTAAGCTCAATACTGGATGAGAACAAGCGGGGAAAAGCTCTGTATATCGTGCCACTGCGGGCGCTTGCAAGCGAAAAGTACGACAGCTTCCGCAAATTTGAAAGTATAAGGAAAAGAGACGGCAGGGGAATATCTACCGCCATTTCAACCGGCGACTATGATTCTTCTGAAGAGTGGCTCGGGAATTTTGACATTATCGTAGCCACGTCCGAAAAAGTGGATTCCCTCCTGCGCAACAGGACGCGCTGGATGGAGGAGATAACAATTGTAATCGCGGATGAGATTCATCTCATCGATTCCCCTGACAGGGGTCCCACGCTTGAGATAGTGCTTGCAAAATTGATGCGCATGAACCCGAAAATGCAGCTTATCGCGCTTTCAGCCACCATAGGCAATGCCAACGAGATTGCAAAATGGCTGAGTGCCGAGCTTGTTGTGAGCGACTGGCGCCCCATAGAGTTAAAAGAGGGGGTCTTCTTCGGAAATGCTATAAATTTCGCCACCTCCCAGCGCGAAATCAAAGAAACCCACAAAGACAGCACCATATCACTGGTTGTCGACACCCTTGCCGAGGGCGGGCAGTGCCTTATATTCGAGAGCAGCCGCAAGAATGCTGAAGGCATGGCTTTGCGCATCGGAACATCCATATCCTCTCTCCTATCCGGTGAAACAAAAGAGAAACTTCACGTTCTTGCCTCAGATCTCCGGGAATCAAGCGAGGTGGAGGCTGCAAGAAAGCTTGCCATGGGCATCGAGAATGGAAGCGCATTTCACCATGCAGGTCTTATCTCTGAGCAGCGCAAGATTATTGAGGACGGGTTCCGCGCGGGCACGATAAAAGTGATAGCTGCTACGCCAACGCTGGCTGCGGGGCTGAATCTCCCGGCGCGGCGCGTCATAATAAAAGGATATCGGAGGTACGATGTTAATTTCGGACTCGTGCCCATCCCTGTGCTTGAGTACAAACAGATGGCAGGCAGGGCAGGGCGACCTCGGCTTGATCCTTACGGCGAAGCCGTTCTTGTGGCAAAAACGTACGATGAACTTGAGGAACTCATGAGGCAGTATGTTCTTGCTGATGTTGAAAAAATCTGGTCAAAACTCGGTTCGGAAAATGCACTTCGCACACATATCCTTTCCACAATCGCAACAGGTTTTGCAAGGAGCATGGAAGAACTGCTTGAGTTCATGGGAGCAACTTTTTACTCTACCCAGCAGGAGCCGTGGAGCTTGAAGGCTGTGATTCAAAAAATAATAGATTTCCTTGTTGAAAAAAAGATGATAATAGAGAAAGACGGTCTTTTTGCCACCCGCCTCGGGGAACTTGTATCCCGCTTATACATAGACCCGCTTTCTGCATCAATGATACTTGAAGGGATGGAGAAGATAGATGAAAAAGGCATGCTGTACACGGAGCTGACGCTTCTTCATCTTGCATGCAGGACGCCGGACATGCGGCAATTGTATCTTCGCTCAAACGATTATGAATGGTTAAGTGATCTGGTCATGGAGCACCACATGGAGTTCGTTCACGTACCTGCGCAGTTCAAGGTTGACTACGAATGGTTCCTTTCAGAGGTAAAAACCGCATGCGTGATGCTTGACTGGATAAATGAGAAAAAAGAAGAAGATATTGTTAAGAAATTCGGCATCGGTGAAGGTGATATACGTGCTCTCTCCGAAACAATGCTGTGGCTTGTTCATTCAACGGCTGAACTTGCTGCATTCCAGAAAAGCCCGATAGCACACAAAACGCGGGAACTTGAAAAACGCGTTGAATACGGGGCAGCACAAGAACTTCTTGACCTTATCCAGATAAGAGGCATAGGCAGGGTGAGGGCAAGAAAGCTTTATGATGCCGGATTCAGGGATATGGAAGCGCTTCGGGCGGCGGAGCCGCGTATTATTGCAAAAATCATTGGCCCGAAAATTGCTCAAAAAATCCTGAAACAGATAGGTACTCCCGTACCCGTCGAGGAGCCAGCCGATGAGCAGCGTAAGCTGGGAGATTTCAGGTAAATTTTAATACTTATTAGACAGTTAATGATGCGTGGTTCGATTGAGCTTGTCGGGAATTTTGTACGGAGGTTATGAGGCTTTACTTGCCAATGAAATAAAGGATAAGCCTGTCCCATCGCATGTTGCAATTATAATGGACGGCAACAGACGCTTTGCAAAGAAGCATGGGCTGGCACAGTATTATGGTCATTTCAGGGGAGCAGACACGACAGAAAAAGTTCTTGACTGGAGTTTTGATCTGGGTATTAAACAGCTCACAGTCTATGCTTTTTCAACAGAGAATTTTGTAAGATCAGAATTGGAGAAAAAAAGGCTTTTTGAGCTTATAGGGATTAAGTTTGATAAAATATGCACTGATGAACGAACTCATAGACGCAGAATGAGAGTCAGGGTGCTTGGTACTATAGAAAATCTTCCCCTCTCTTTGCAATCTTCTGCAAAACATGCCGAAGAGATTACAAAAAATTACGACGGTGTATATCTTAATGTGGCGCTTGCCTATGGCGGGAGGCAGGAGCTTGTTGATGCTGCACGGAGGATGGCGTGGAAAATCAGGAACGGCGAGCTATCTCTAAGAGACATTAATGAAGAGACCATATCGAATAACCTGTATCCTGCAAGCGGCTCTGTGCCCTATGTAGACCTTATTATACGAACCGGTGGAGACGAGCGCTTATCAAATTTCCTTCCATGGCAGGCAAACGGGAATGAGTGCGCTGCATATTTCTGCGCCCCTTTCTGGCCCGAGTTCCGAAGAATAGACTTCCTTCGCGCTATACGCACGTATCAAACGAGGGAGCATGAAAGGCAAAAGAGCACGGTTATGCGAATTGTCAAACTGTTAAGTTATTACGGCATGGTGGAAGTGGAAGATGTTATCCGCATCTCAAGGAGATTCATTTCAATCCCCAAGGAAGAGATAATAAAGATACTCCACGAACTCGCACATCACAATGTTGCGATGCAAGGCATGATAAAGTGGTAACTATTATTTCCCGAACCTGCGCTGCCGCTTCTGGAAATCCCTTATCACCCTCAGGAAATCAACCTTCCTGAAATCCAGCCAGTTAACATCCGTAAAATACAGCTCAGAATAAACGGATTGCCATATTAGGAAATCTGTCAATCTCTTGCCTCCTGCACGTATTACAATGTCAGGTTCGGATTTGAACAACAGATAGGATTCGATTACTTCTTCATTGATATCCTCAGGGTTCAGGATTCCACGTTCTACCTGTGCCATTATTTCCTTAATTGACCTTGTCAATTCATATTTTCCGCTATACCCGAGTGAGATATCAAGAGCCATTCCTTCGCTTGCGTGTTTTTTTATTTCTTTGTCCCCGCGCGTGATTACATTAATATTGGGAGTTATGCCATGTAGTACGGACGGTATTTCCGTGGACAATTTACCGCATATTTTTTTGCTGAGCTGTGCATCCACTTCGATTATACTTATGTATATTGTAACGGCATCTGTCCCCGTCTCTTTGCACCATGCAGCGAAAGAATTCAGTTTATTATAATTGTTATCTGCGAGCACATCGCTTTCTGCTATGGCAAGGACGACATGTTTCGGTACATCCTGTTTTTTTATTGCATTTCTGAGCTTCCATTCATATAATGCTGAAATCAATCCCATTGTTCTTTTATTGGGGCGTAAGGATAAAGTATTTGCCTGTAAATACCGTTTCTGTGATGATGAGGCTTGCATCGGGCTGTAAGAAACAGGGCATCTATATTTTTCTTGGGCTGATTGTACTGCTCTTTCCTTTCGTAAAAACACCTTATTTTATGTCAGCAGCATTTTTTGGTGGAGCAGTATTTTTTTCAATAATCCCCCCTAAATCATCCATTTTCAGCTTCCTTGCTCGTGAATCCGATGTTAAAGCAGGAAAACTTATTGGTTTTATACAGCTCTTTTTTACCATGTCTATCCTTTTCATGATACGTTCAATTGTTGAATTCCCTCTATTCATAATAGGTGCGGCTTTTGCTATTACAACGTTTGGCGATGGCGTGGCTGATGTTATAAACGGTCTTGATAAAGCAAAACAAACTGAAGAGAACGATGCCAGGTTATATTCTGCAAAATCAAGCATTATTTTTTTGAGTGCGGGTAGCGTTTTTGCCTTCCTTGCAGGAGCTTGGATATGGATACTTAGCTCTACTTTACAGGATTTCCCCTACGGAAAGCTCTTTTTCCTTGCAGTAATCGGAGCCATTACCGCCGCACTTCTTGAATCCATGACAACCACAGAGGATAATATCGTTATCCCTTTTGGCTCGGCTATGGTAATGTGGCTTTTCTTTATGTTTGGATATAACGTGGGTATAGTATATCTTATGCTGGCGCTTGTTTTTTCTTTTGTACTCGGATATCTTGCATACAGGCTTCGTATCGCGGATATATCCGCCATGCTGAGTGCAACACTGTTCGGCGTCGTGATTATTATATCAAGCGATAAAGGCTGGTTTTTATTTTCTATACTTCTCGCCTTTTTTTTATTGGGAAGTATATTTACCCGTTACAAATACCACTATAAATTCGCTCGTGGGATTGCCGAGGAAAAAAGAGGTATGCGGGGATATAAGAACGTCTTCAGCAACTCGCTGGCTGCCCTTTCCCTCGCAGTGGCGTATGGGATATTTCCTTCGTATGCGAAGATTTTATTGCCCGCCTATCTTGGCTCGGTTGCCACAGCATGCGGCGACACGCTGGCAAGCGAGATAGGCGAAACATACAAAGGGGAGCCCAGGATGATAACGACATTCAAAAAAGTCAGGTCTGGCACCGATGGCGCAGTTTCGCACTTAGGCGAATGGGCTGCCTTTTTCGGAGCATCCATAATTGCTCTTTTTGCATACGTGTTAATAAAAAATGATGTCGGTATTCTGGTGGCTGTTATAGCAGGAGGATTTATCGGAACAAACATTGATAGTGTGCTCGGCGCCACGCTCCAGCGGAAAGGTTACCTTTCTAACAACGGGGTCAATCTGTTCGCTACCATTTCAGGGGCGATTATATCCGGAACACTTTATTATTCAATGGGCTCGTAGTATAGTCCGGATAGTACACGGGCCTCCGGAGCCTGTGACCCGGGTTCAAATCCCGGCGAGCCCGTATAAAATCAAACGAGGGTTTTAGCGAACTCAGGAATGAGCACTGATACTAAGAATAAGCCTGTAATTGCCGCGCACGCCCAGCAAAGATAGCCCAATAATAACGAAAGCTTCATTAATTCACCTCGTTTAAAATTGAGATATGACGTATAAAGCTGGCTTGAAAAAAAATAAAAAAATTTTATAATTTAAATTTTCGCAAGCTCCTCGACGCCTACCTTCTTTACATTCGGCTTATTGATCTTGGCAGGCATCCATTTTGGCTTGTTCTTGGGTGCAGATACGGTCTCTTTCCAGCCTTTATAGATATGGATCTTCTTGGATCCTCTCTCTCTCAATCTCAGTTCTACTGGTTTTGCTTTTGATCCACCGCTGCGGTTGGCTGCCTTCAATGCTGCCTGCCGCGGCTGATGTCCTGTGAATACTCCAGTCTCGTTCCCTTTCTTGTCTCTTAATACAAAGTTTCTTATTTCCATATTTAATACCCCGACAACGATTTGTTGTCTAAGCTTTAGAATGTAGCATCATAGTATTTAAGCCTTGTGGTTAAATATCAGGCTAAGCATGCTGATTTAATAAAAACTGGACTGCTGATGTTGGTATTTCAAAACCAGAGAAAACCGAATCTTGAGACTTAAAATACAGTTTACGCAGCTAAAAATCGAGAGTTATAGAATAGTCGAGCATTTCCTGCACAAAAAAATCACTACCTATCATGAACTTCGGGCTGTTAATGTCATATCAACCATTCTTTACAGCACTTTAATATTCTTTCCAGACAAAATTGGGCATGTGCTAAGTAACCGGGTTAAGAAAACTGTCATTGAACTCGCACCATGCATTCATGGAGCAAGGCTGGAAGAATTTGCAGAAGCTTCGGGAAAGAGCGTGGACGAGCTCGCGGACTTCAGCGTCAATCTTAATCCGCTTGGTCCGCCAAGATTAAAGAAGCTCCTTAATGGAGCCTCTAAAAGTATCAACTATTATCCCGACAACAGGTACATGGGTTTTAAAAAAGCAGCGGCGGATTATCTCCATGTGTCGCCTGAAAATATCGTCCCGGGTAACGGCTCATCCGAATTAATCCGTCTCTTTGCGGAAACAGTTATCGAGCCCGGGGACGGAGTGATAATACCATACCCAACGTTCGGTGAATATGAATTCCAGTGCAGGTTGTTTGGTGCAAAGGTTGAGTATATCGAATACAACGACATAGCGAATGTCAAGCCCGATGGGAACAAGGCTGTTTTTCTCTGCAACCCCAATAATCCAACCGGCAAACTTCTTCGGCGAAAGGAGGTCATTCAACTGGCTCAGATCTGCGCCTCGTCTCGCGTTTTCTTATTCGTTGATGAGGCGTTCATCGAGCTTTCAAACCCTGAGGAAAGTGTCGCAGGGCTTGCAGCCAATAACGATTTTGTCATCGCGCTCCGTTCACTTACCAAGACCTACGCTGTTCCTGGATTAAGAATTGGTTTTGCTGTCGCTTCTTTGGATTTTGCAAAGCTCCTGAACAATATCCGCCTCCCGTGGAATCTCAATTCCATTGCATCGTCAGCAGGTGAGCTGTTTCTTGAACATAATAAAAATTATATCGAAAATTCACTTCTCTTAATAAGAAAAGAGCGGCAGTGGCTAACCTCCCAGCTCAGTGGTATAAGGGGTTTTAAACCCTATCCAAGTGATGCAAATTTCATTCTCATTGATACCCGCGACTTTGCAATAAATTCCAAAGAGCTGGCTGAGAGAATGTTAAGATACGGGATTATTATCCGCGATTGTGCCTCTTTTGGTCTTGAAAATCACATCAGGGTTGCGGTTCGAAAGAGAAGCGAGAACAGACGGCTGGTTAAGGCTTTTGCAGGGGTGGTATCGGACTGGGGAGCCGAACTTGCAGAAAAGGAGATCGCCAGGTCTCTTGAAAGAGGAGTTGTTGCCAGGAGCAGGATTGACTGCGAGTATTATCCCTGCCACTTTGAAGGTCAGGATTGCACCTTCTGCTTCTGTCCTTTTTACCCATGCGAGGATGCAAGGGCGGGCGGAGAATTGGTCAAGAGATCCACAGGGGGAACAGTATGGAGCTGCGCAAAGTGCAGCATAATCCACAGTGGAGATATTGCAGATAAGGTTTTGTCCGCCTTGATGAAAGGAAGGAAAATCAACGAAGTCTGGAAGCTTGTAATGGAGCCGCATCTGTGATGGATTTCTGGATTCAGGTTTTGCTTCTTGCCGTTTTGTTTGATATTTTATTCGGGGAACCGCCTGCAGCTCTTCATCCTGTGGTGTGGATGGGAAAACTGATAAACCTGTTTGTGCGCAAATCACCCATTCACCGAAGGAGGCTGTACGGGCTGTTCATGGTGATTTTCTGCATCGGGGCAGCAGTGCTTGCCAGCTTAGCTGTAATCTCACTTGGCAGAGGCTTCCCGGGATTGATTGCATCGGCATATCTCTTAAAGTCCAGCTTTTCCATTCGCATGCTGTTAGCATCTGCTCTGGGAATAAAAAAAGACCTTGACGAAAGGAGGATTGAAAAAGTGAGAAGCGAGCTTAGGACTTTCGTGGGAAGGGATACATCAGAGCTAAATGAGTCACAGTCAGCTTCAGCGGTTATAGAATCGCTGGCTGAAAGCTTTGTGGACGGCATCCTTTCGCCATTGTTTTATTTTTTCTTATTCGGTCTTCCAGGCGCGCTTGCCTGCCGCATGATAAACACGCTTGATTCCATGGTGGGTTATAAAAAAGAACCTTATATCTATTTGGGTTATACCTCTGCAAAACTGGATGACCTTGTGAATTTTGTACCTGCTCGTTTGTCTCTGGTATTTATCTTCATTGCCGCCGTTTTTTTTGGCAAACCAATCGACGCAGTCAAAACGTGCATACATGACCATAACAAGACCGCATCTCCCAATTCAGGATGGTCCATGTCAGCGGTTTCGGGTGCTCTTCACGTAAGACTTGAAAAGATAGGTTATCATGTGCTGGGGGCTCAATATAATGAACCGCAGCCATTTCAGATTAAAAAAGCTGTATATATTGTAGGGTTCTCATCGTTCATGGTGATTGCAGGAATCTTTTTTGCCGGCAATGTCCCCTTAGTGCGAATTTAACCGCAGATAAACGCAGATGAACGCAGATTTAATGAATCGGATAAGTATGAGTAAGGTTGTTAGGGATTTATGAAACTGCATATAAGAGATTATTCGGATTGTTCAGTCAAAATTTTTGATTTTTGAAAAAATTTATACGGAAGAGCGTTATTGAAGTGAAATATGCCTGACATCCAGAAAATTAAACTTGATTTTCAGAATCTCTATGAGAAATCAAGGAAAAATCCTGAGATGCCTGAGGAAGAGCTAAGGACACTTTTTACTAAAAGTGATATTCTTGAAAATTTGGGATATAGAGCAATCGGGAAGGATATACGACTTGAGCTGTTTATTAAGGGAAAAAAAAGTGATATTACTTGCATAGATGACTATGGGAATGTTATCTTTGTAGTTGAATTCAAGAAACCTTCTGATACTGTTGACTTAAAAGACCATTTCGATCAGCTCTGGGACAGGTATGTAAAGCCTTTGCGCGCTGATTTTGGCGCATTAATAAATGGATATGAATTGATTCTTTACAGGAGAATCGGAGAAAACAACAAGCTTGAGCTTCGTGTAAATCTCAGCGAGATTTCGGATAAGGACTGCGAACTTATTATTAAATTGTTAAAAAAGCCGGATTATGAACTTACCAAAGTAAAAGATATATTAAATTATTTGAATAAATTTTCGGCGCCGGAATCAAGAATCTATTTGACTTCGGATGCCGCGCGTGAGCATTTTTTTGAGAACTTCAAGCTTGAAGAGGACTCCATCTTTGGCGAGCTCCTTAAAAAGACCATCAAGCTATTTGACTATGAGTATTCTCACTCAAAATTCCTTACCAGCGCGTACGATTTCTGGCGCAAATCCTACGCAAAGAAGCCTGATAAAGTGCCTGAAAGCTGGAAGAAGCTCCTGAAAGGCGCGGGGCTTACAACTGGCGAAGAAGATTTGTATAAATTCATGTTCTGCCTAGAGACCACATACGCTTTGTTCACCCGTCTCATCCTTGCCAAGGCGTGCGAAGACTATAATTTCCAGGGAATCGACTTTTCGGAATTCATAGAAAGTGAAATCAAAGGCAGCGAGCGCAGGGGCGGCACGTTCCTTGTGGTGTGGGGCGTGCTTGTGATGCGCCTTATCCGGAAAATGCGGCGCGACCTTGTAGAATCTGTTTTCGAAGAGGATTTGTTTTACTGGTGGACTGATGATTTTGAAGGCCTGCAGAACAATATCTACACAGACCAGAGAAGTTATGAAGTGGCGCTGATGGATTTCAGCAGGGCGCTGGCTAAGGTGCTATACGCTTTGTATAAATTCGATTTTTCAAAAATCATCGGCGACCCGCTTGGCGATCTATACCAGAAATATTTTGATCGTGAGACGAGGAAGGCACTGGGTGAGTTCTATACACCCAAAGAAGTAGTGGAATATATTGTTGATGCTGTTGATTACAGGGGGCGTGGAATCGTTGACAAAAGGCTTCTTGACCCTGCCTGCGGTTCAGGTACGTTCCTTGTGGATGCCTTGAAGAAGTATCTTGATGAAGCCAAGCCTCTTGCAGAGGAAAAGGGATGGGATTTTGTTCTTTCCAAGCTCTGCAACGAATATCATATCGTAGGTTTTGACATCCATCCTTTTGCAACAATAATGGCGCAGATTCAATTCATGCTTGTTCTTATTCCTTATTACAGAAAGGCTATCGAGAAGAACAAAAGTTTCGTGCTCAAGCGCCTGCCAATTTTCAGGACTGACTCGCTGATAGACGAAAGCAAGAGCGAAGCAATGACGCTTTCCATGTTCGAGGGCGGGCGCAGTATTTCGATTAAAATCACGCTTCCTGTTCGCGCCGGCAATAAGTTCGTGGATGCTGAGATAATAATGCCTTTCAGGGGCGAAGCAATATCCGAGAAAACAGGACTGCTGAACATCCCTGAATATTTCGCCGCGCTCCAGGCGCTCTTCGATACAGTGAAGGAAGCGGCGCGCGCCGAGCAAGAGGCGATAACGCAGGAGAAGCTTGAGAGCAACCTCAAAATATATCTGCAAAACAAGGACTGGTCGAGGCTTTCGGGTTTCTTTTTGCCCTATGGGCGCTACTTTCTGGATACGATAAAGAAGCTGAGGAGCGAATATGGCGATGGCAGGCTGGTGAAGTCAATAGAGGATATTATACTTGCTGGATTGTTGAAGAACCATGTGGAGTATGATTTTGTGGTGGGGAACCCACCTTATGTGAGAGTGCAAATGCTCTCAAAAGAAGTAAATGACTATCTAAGAAATAATTACACTACCGTTATAGGAAAATTTGATTTATACATTCCATTTGTTGAAAGGGGAATTCAGTGGTTAAATAATCAGGGAAGATTGGGATTTATAAATCCAAATCTTTTCTTTAATAGAGATTATGGGAAAAAATTGAGAGGTTTAATAATTGATAGTTGCATTATTAAACAAATTATCGACTTTGGTGATTCAGGGGTATTTGAAGATGCGACAAATTACCCATGTATAATAATACTTAACAAGCAAAAGCCTGATAAAAATATAATCAAATGTGTAATTATACGGATGCCAAAGGAGAATGTTTTAGCCGATGTAAAAACTAACATTAGCACATCGAAGTATCGAAACGAATTCTATTCGATTTTTGATATGGAGCAGTCTGTCTTGGGGTTAAAAAGCTGGAAATTAGCTCCAGTCCCTATTTTAAAAGTTATGGAAAAAATGGAGATGATTTGTGAAAATAACTTAGATACTCTCAAAGAAAATATTTACGAAGGATTTATAACAGGTGCAAATCCAATTTATTTTATAGATTCTGATAATTATTCCAAATTGAATTTGGAAAAAGATAGTCTAAAGAAAGTTCCAAAAGGTAGAGATATAAGGCGTTGGAAGATTTATTGGGATAACCGCTATGTAATTTATCCACATAATGATGAAGGAAATCCACTTGCAGAAGACCAATTCAAAACAAAATTCCCTCATGCATACGAGTATCTAAAATTACATATCGATGATTTAAAGGAAAGAAAATATTATGGAGAAACCCCTGAAGAAATGTTTGGGGTCTGGTTTGCATTAGTTCATCCGAAGCCAAAAAAGATTTTCGAGCAATATAAAATAATTACTCCCAATCTATCGACAGAAAATAATTTCGCTTTTGATGACCAAGATTATTATTTAGATCATGATTGTTACGGAATCATCTTAAAAAATAAAGAGAGAAATCATTACCTTTACATTTTAGCATTACTTAACTCAAGACCACTCGAATTTTACCTAAAACAAATAAGTCCTTTCGCATCTGGTAAATGGTATCGCTATATGACGGGTTATTTAAATCAACTTCCAATTTATATCCCCAAAACACCCGAAGAAACCCTCGTCTCCCAGATAACTTCGCGCGTGGAAAATATACTCGCAAAAGTCAAATCCGACCAGCGCGCCGCGCGCTTCCCAGAAGAGTACATCAAGGAATACCGCGCCCGTGGGGAGGAATTCGATGCGCAAGAGATTTTTTTCAATGCAAATCATAAGGAGCTTTCTGTTGATATCGAGAAGTCCCTGGATAAAGAATTTGTAATAAAAATAAAAGGCGTTGCGCCGATGCTTGTGGACAGCGAGGCAAAAGCTGAGTATGTTAAAGCCGCGCTCACAGGCAGGAAAGTAAGCAAAGGCGAGAAAATAACGATACTAATCCCGCGCGCCGAGGCGCTTGCGAAAGAGGCGCTGGCCCATTGGCAGAAAGATGTGCAGGAAGCACAGGGGATTGCGGCGCTTGAGGAAGAGATTAACGAGCTTGTGTATAAGCTGTACGGACTGGATGAGAATGATAAGAAGATTATTGAGGAGTTCTTGAATAAGTTTTGATGTTTGGAGCCGCAGATGGATACAAATAAACATTGTATTGAGGCTGTGCGGGTTTTGAACGAAAACGAACCGCAGATAAACGCCCCGAGTCGCGCCTCGGGAGGGCGCATCCACGTCAACCGTTGCGCCAGTTGGCGTCGCCTACACGTATGGCTTCTCCATACGTGGAGATACGTGTCTATGCATAACGGCGGGCATGACGCCGATGAACGCAGATTTAATGAAGCGGTGAGTATAGAAAAAGGTTGTTAGAGATTTATAATGGTTTGAAGATATGGAATCACAGATAAATATAGATGAACACAGATTGAATGAATTATCAGAGAAGATTATTGGCGCGGCGTTTGAAGTAAGCAATATTCTTGGCGCTGGCTTTCTTGAAAAAGTTTATGAAAATGCTCTTAATGTCGAGCTTAAACTAAGAGGGCTAAAAACATTCCCGCAGGCACCGTTAAAAGTGTATTATAAAAATGAATTAGTCGGCGATTACATCTCGGATATTCTGGTTGAGGATGAAATCTTAGTTGAACTAAAAACCGTTAAGGAATTCGATGAAATTCATCTCGCACAGTGCCTGAATTATCTTAGAATTACTGGTCTAAAACTGTGCTTGCTTATCAATTTCAGTAAGCCAAGAGTTGAAATCAAGAGGATAGTGAATGGTATATAAAAAACCACATATACGCGCTGACATGCGCAGAATTGTTCGATACGTATCTGCGTTTATCTGCGTTCATCTGCGGTTAAAAAATATACGAAACGACCTCTATCAGCAGCATTTATCTGCGCCCATGAGCGTATCAAAACCATTTCATAGCGCCGATATGTGGTTAAATGTTTTTCAGAGCGTCAATCAGCGGTTAAATTTTGAATGTTATAGCGATTAAAGAATGGAGAATATCATGAAACTATCCACCATAAAAGGAAAAAAGAAAAAGAACCAGCCAAAAGAAATCAAAGACACGGATGCAAGAAGCATAATGAGCGTCCTTGAAGAAGCCGGGCTCTCTGAAGAAGTGCTTGTATCAGCGGCTATGGAACTCTACGTCCCGCATCCGGGAGTTGAGAACAAGGACATAGCACAGCGTGTGTTCAGGCGCGAGTTAATGCATGCCCTCTCAGACCCGAATCTCTGCATACTGTTATACGCTGGCTTGCTCCTTGAAAAAGCAGGCGAGGAAGGGAAGCTTCCGGGCATGAGCAAGGAAATCTTCAATAAAGACCTTACCTTTTTGATCGTGGATGAGGTAATCGGGATGAGCATAGCAAAATACATCAGCGGCGACAAGGGAATCTTTGAATACGTCAGGTTTGACAAATTAAAACCCGGCATACTCTCAAAACTCGGGCCTTTCATGGACGATGTGATTGCAGGGCTCATAGGAGGAGCCTCAGCCAACATGTACTCAAGAGGGAGGGGCGACGGAGGTAAAACGAAGGCGAAAGAAAGAAAGGCTATCCCGAAAAGTGAGGGCGGGTTTGCCGGATGAAAAAATTAACCGGCTTTATGAGAGAGTTTCTTTCTGCCCTGCGCAGCGGTTTTGGTTTTCTCACCACAATACCCGTGGGTATAACCATGGAAGGCATAGAGAAGCTCATGAAGCACGCATATCTATTCCCTCTTATCGGCGCGGTTCTTGGCGTCATCCTTGGAATAATGGCTTACATATTCTCCATAATATTTCCCCAGGCTGTGATACCGTTTGCAATCATTATCGTTATTTACTACCTCACGGGATTCAATCATATCGACGGGCTTGCAGATTTTGGCGATGGCATAGCAGCGCATGGCACACGAGAAAAAAAGATAGCGGCAATGCGCGATACTGCTGTGGGGACAGGAGGGTTAATATTTTGTATTATTGCGATCCTTGGAATTTTTGCGTCTCTTTTTTCTATTGCAAAAAGTAATATGCTTCCCTATGCGTTAATAGTCGCAGAAACAGGCGCAAAACAATCCATGGTCACGGTTGCAGCTTTTGGCAGGAAGTTGCATGAGGGTTTCGGGGCAATGACGGTGGAGAATACGAGGTTCTCCGACTTCATAATAGGAATGGTTTTTACCGGCATAGTGAGCTACTTTTTTCTCGGGGTATTCGGCGTTGAAGCCTTCATAATCTCACAATTGGCTGCGCTTCTTGTCCTGAATACGGCAAACCGCCACTTCGGCGGGGTGAGCGGGGATATTATAGGTGCGTCTAACGAAGTGGGACGCCTCGCTGCTCTTCTCTTCATCGGAGGATTCGCATGGATGCAATTGTGATGGCAGGGGGAATGGGAAGGCGCCTTGGGAAGGATGAAAAACCTCTCACCCTCCTTCTTGGCAAACCCCTGATTTCTTATGTGCTCTGCGCTCTTCTTGGCTCAAAAAACATCGAGCGCATTTTTGTTGCAACCTCTCCACGGGTAAAAAAAACCAACGACTGGCTTCTGGATTTCAAGAAAGAGCATGATAATGTGGAGATAATCCCGACTGGCGGTGGCGGTTTTGTCCATGATATGGTTTATGCAGTGGAAAAAGCAGGCATCACAGGGCATGTGTTGGTTATAATGGCAGACCTGCCTCTTGTAACACCAGGACTGATAGACAGGATAATAGAAAAATACCATGAGATAAATATGCCTGCACTCTCGGTTCACATGAACCTTGATGTGTTTAATAAACTCGGGCTTCGTCCTGATACTGTTTTCCATAAGAATAACGGCTTAATAGTGCCGTGCGGGATAAACATCCTTGACGCAGGCAGGATACGGGAAGAGCAGGAGGATCACAACCTTATTTTAGAGGACAAGGAGCTTGCACTGAATGTGAATACGCAGGAGGATCTGGAAGTATGCGAGAGGTATTTGAAAAGAACCGCAGGTTTTTAACCTATTTATTCTATTTTTTACTCAACCGCCATACAAATAATATGACCGCAATTGAGGCGACAGACTCAAAAGCCGGTATCTTTGTCTTCTGTTTCGTTGGGGCAGCCGTGGCAGTTGGAGTTGGTATTACAATCCCGGGTATGAAGGGCGTGATCGTGGGTTTAACCGCGGTTTTATTTGAAGCTACGGCGTGGGAATTAAGCACAACAGAAGTCTTTGCAACCATTTTTGCATAGGAATACTGGGAAATCTTATCAAAGGGATTGGTCAATGTTTCGGCGTATTCATACGCGCTCACAGCAAGCGTGGGCTCGATTCCAGCCATTCGGGCTTCGTTAATTGCCGCCCTTGCAGACTCATTGCTCTCTTCTACTTTCAGCCTGGCATCGGTCGTGCCCAATAACCCGATGGAAGTGCTGGCTGTTATTGTCGCCTGAAGCGAATCAAAAATCGCGCCCGCATAATATCCGCGTTCCAGTTCTGTCTGGGCATTGGTAATGTCCTCATCCGCGCCTGTGAGAATCCCGGCGTGAGCCCCGCTTTCCGAAAGCAATGCCTGCATGTAGGTATTGATAGACTGCGCCTGGCTCAGGTACCATCCCGCGCGGTCTTTTAATATATTCTCTGGCACTGTTTTTTCCCCAGGCAAAGCAAGGGTAAGCCACCACTGCGCTGTTCTTGCCCTCTCGTTGGCAAAAGCCAGTGAAAAAATCTTCTCATTGGTATCATTGAGTTTTTTCGCCTCATCGAGTTTTGCCATTGAACCTGTAATCCTGGACTCTGCCGCGCCCACAGCCTCGACATCGCTGACCCCGTATAATGTAAAGTTATCAAGATCAGACTCAGAAAGCTGTATCTGCTGCTCGACTTTATTTACAAGTTCTGTAAGATATTGCTCTTTATCGGATGCCTTGCTGTAACCATCGCTCCACTGCGCAAAGCGCATGTCGATCATGGCATTAAAATACGAAGAAGTCGCAGCATAGTATTTCTTGTCGCCGTACATCTTGTCTGCACTGCTTAAAATGTCCTTTGCCTGTTGCAGGGACTGGCTTTTAGGCGCAAGTTGTGCGGTCTCGTCATACATGCTGCCGGATTCTTTTTTCAGGTTGGTGGCGAGAGGTTCAAGAAGGTTGAGGTAGCTGGGAGTTAGAATCGTTCCCTGATAAGCAGGCCTCTTTATCTCATTACCCGTAAAAGCCAACACTGCGTCCTGAATTGTGCCGACTTCTTTCACCGTTACACTTAAATTTTTCCCCAGATCCACCACATCCACATTTTCCTGCGTTTCCTGGGTGACGACGAAGGCACCTTTCGTCGTGGTAATTGTTTTTGTTATGGTAACATTACTCTGTCCTTGCGGTATCAGGAAAAGGGTGGCATTCTTTGCAGCTGCAGCTTCAAGCTTGAATGGAATCCCGCCTACCGGCCCTATGGACTCATCCGGATTTATCATCCCAGTCATGACCACATCAGGTTTCAATGTCCAGTTTTTTATGGCTGCAATCGTTGCCACCGTCAACGCCCCGCCTGCCGAGGGTCCTCCGATAATGGGTGAGCTTATGTCAATGATGTAATAGAAGTCATACGCCTTCTGGTCAATCCCGAGCACATCCGAAGCCACCATTGCGGCAAGCCTGGCTGAGCCCTGGAGGTCAACCTGCGTATAAGGATTTGTATCCACAAAAACATGACCTGTGCCGTTTGTAACAATTACCTGTGCACTCAGGAGAACGCCCTCATCCCCGTTCTCGGTGCTGCGGTCGGCTACGAGCGGTATCGTGACCCCGTCTTCCAGAGCATGGACAGGGTTTACAGCAGCCAATAATAATAGTATAGCACAGAAGGGCATTATCCAGAAGGATTTGGTCATCATTTTCTCACAAACACTCATATATTAGATTAAATACTTAAAACCAGTGTAAATATGCATCTATCCGACCCTTATAATATAACTTATAAAGGCATCTATGCAGTTGCGGACAGGAAAAACGAGCTTGTGGAGATAATGGAACATTCCAGCTGCTACGGAGGCTCTGCATGGGCATTATACCATTATTCCAAAAGCCCGCTTGTTATCAAAAGCCGTTCTGTGGGCGACATGATGCGCTACCTCGTAAGAACAGGGCATTCACCCCTTGACCTGCGCTCATCGACAGCGGCTGCGGGAATTGAATCGGTCTTCGTGAA
Source organism: Candidatus Methanoperedens sp. (assembly GCA_027460525.1). Lineage (NCBI taxonomy): Archaea > Methanobacteriati > Methanobacteriota > Methanomicrobia > Methanosarcinales > Candidatus Methanoperedentaceae > Candidatus Methanoperedens > Candidatus Methanoperedens sp. The sequence goes on along the minus strand of JAPZAS010000004.1, from coordinate 64,001 downwards.
TGATAAAGAAATCGAGATAACATACAGCGGTCTCGGGGGCGGAGGCGTTGGGGCAACCACATGCAGAGCCTATGCGAACGGTGTTCTGCGCTGTCGAATTTCAGAGTCGGGAGGAGGAAAACGTGCAAGCGGTACAATCGTTGTCCCGCGAAGGGAAAGAGTGCTTGTAGGAATTGACAACACAGATTCAAAAGAGGTTGGAGCGACCTGGACGCTCGCCCACAATATCGCAGATGCGGTCGATACGCCTGAGCATAAGTACATCTCCCATACCCTTGTCCAGCTTTATCCCGTGCCAGAGAAGACACAGAACTGCGTTTCGACGGTTCTTGAATTTGCATGCATCGGCGGAGCAAAAAAAGAATTGCTTGCAAAAATAAGAAAAGGACTTCTAAAATACAGCGTGTCCCCTGAGACCGGAATGGTGGCTCTATCGGAATTTGATGCCTCCGCTCTCATGGAATACAGCAGGCTGTGCAGGAGCGGGATTGTATCAAAGGAACTTGCTCAAAAAACAGCAAAGGAAAATGGCGTTGAAATATGCATTGATGGTAAAGGCGTAATTGGCGCTCTGGCAGCACTTCCATGGTTTTCGCGCAATGATGAAGCGGTGGCACTATGAAAAACTCTATGAATGGTCTTGAGGCCATAGCTGCTGCGCTTTCGGACTGCGGCGTTAAAATAGTGACTGGAGTCCCGGGTTTCCCGATAACCGAACTCATGGAAGCTATCAAAACAAAGCATGAATGGTCTGTGAATGAAAAGGTTGCACTTGAAATTGCCCTCGGCTCATCGGTATGCGGGGAACGCAGCGCAGTGATAGCAAAACATGTAGGTGTGAACATCCTCGCAGACCCGCTTATCTCTTCTGCAACGCATACGATAGGTGCAGGCGTGGTAATCATTGCAGGGGACGACCCGGGCGCACAGAAATCCCAGAACGAACAGGATTCGCGTTTTTACGGATTGGTTGCAGAGGTTCCGGTATTTGACCCATCGACGCCGCAAACTGCCTACCAGTGTATCAAAGAGGCGTTTCTTCTGTCAGAAGATGCCAGTACTCCCGTGATAATCAGAATTACGGATAGACTCCTCAAAAGTGAGGGCGAAGTTACAAGGAGAAACGAACCTGCTGCACACATATCCTTTGACAAAAAAATATGGCATCTCACAATGCAGGGCAAACACCAGCGTTTTCACAGCACGTCTTATCCAAAAATGTGTGAGTACGCCGAAAGCTCAAAATTCAACAAATATAAAAAAAGAGGCGGCACAGGAGTAATCTCATCAGGTTTCCCGGCATCTCTCGTTGAATCCATAAAACCTCAAAACTTTTCCCATCTTTACCTCGCAATAACCAATCCCCTGCCACTTCGGTTAATTAACCGCTTCATAGGAGAGCATGACCGCGTGCTCGTTGTGGAAGAGACAGAACCCGTTATTGAAAGACAGCTTTCAAAAAGAGTGCTCGGGAAACTAACAGGACACCTGCCTTACGGGCTCGTTGAAGCCAGGGATATACGAAGTGCAATCAAAAATATCAACAACGACGCAGTAGAGCGCAGAATAATACCACAGACCATCAAGAAAAGAGGGAGCCGTCCCCTCTGCGAGGACTGCCCCTACATCCCTCTTTACAGGGCGATAAAAGAGCTAGGAGTGCCCGTGGCAGGCGACATCGGATGCTCCATAATGACAGCATCGCCGCCGCTCTCCCTCCTTGACGCCGCGTTTTCCCTCGGCTCGTCCATTGCCACAGCGTGCGGGTTCAGCAGGAAGGGAATAGCGATAATCGGTGATTTCGGTCTTGCACATTCAGGGATTTGCGGACTTATCAACGCAGTCCATAATAAACATGAGGTCTTGGTCGTGGTGCTGCAGAACGAGGTGGCTGCCATGACAGGGGGGCAGGAAGTTCCTGATTTAACAGATTTAATCAAAACGTGTGTCAAAGATACCGCAATAATAGACCCGCAGGACATTGATTTAAAAGACAAACTTCTGGAAAAACTCAAAAAGAAGGGAATATCCGTTTTAATAGCGAAGGCGCCATGCCCCAGATTTGATATACTGTGAAATTACCGATGTTCTAAATCCATGTCATGCTTTATGTATTATCAGTAATAAAACATGACTAAGAATCTATGACCGAAAAAATAATGCTTCGAGTTGCAGAAGCCTATCACAGGGATGCCGGAAGCGGGGTTGCAAAAATAGAACGTGATATTATGGAAAAGCTTGGCATCCTGAGCGGCGACACTGTCCTCATAATCGGCAAGGAAAAAGCCTGCGCCATAGCAAGACCTGGCTATCCGGAGGACGAGGGGAACGAGCTTATAAGGATAGACGGGAACATCAGGACGAATGCCCGTATTGGTTTAGACGACAAGGTCTCAGTACAGAAAATCGCTCCCCAGGAGGCAAAAAGGGTTGTGCTTGCCCCCACGCAGCAAATCCGATTGGTTGGAGGACCGCAGTACCTGCTCCGCCTACTTGAGGGAAGACCTCTCATGAAGGGACAGCGCCTCAGGGTAGAGACGGTAAGCAATCCCCTCTCGTTTATCGTCATCTCAACACAGCCTCCAGGACCTGTTATAGTAACACGGAACACAAGCTTGGTTGTAAAGGAACAGGTAATGGAAGAGCTGGAAGTGCGCCCCACGCATCTTACCTATGAAGATATCGGAGGACTGCGGCGTGAAATCGCCTTGATAAGGGAGATGATAGAACTTCCCCTTCGCCACCCTGAATTGTTCGAGAAACTCGGTATAGAGCCGCCAAAAGGGGTTCTGCTTCACGGACCTCCAGGCACGGGTAAAACTATGATAGCCAAGGCAGTAGCAAGCGAGACCGATGCAAATTTCGTTTCGATAAGCGGACCTGAGATCATGAGCAAGTACTATGGTGAGAGTGAAAAACAACTTCGTGAGATTTTTGATGATGCAGAAAAGACCGCTCCTACCATTATTTTCATAGACGAGATAGACAGCATTGCCCCAAAAAGGGAGGAAGTTACGGCTGAGGTGGAGAGGCGCGTGGTGGCGCAGCTGCTTTCGCTTATGGACGGTCTGAAAAAGCGCGGGCAGGTGATCGTAATTGCAGCCACGAACAGACCCAATGCAATAGATCTCGCGCTTCGCCGCGGGGGAAGGTTTGACCGCGAGATAGAAATCGGTATCCCGGATCGTATCGGCAGGCTTGAAATACTTCAAATCCATACGCGAGGAATGCCGCTTTCGGAGGATATGTCCGAGGAAAAAGGGATGCGCGAAATGGCAGACATAACACACGGCTTCGTGGGTGCGGATATATCGTCGCTCTGCAAGGAAGCTGCCATGCACGCAATTCGCAATATCCTGCCGAAAATCAATATCGAAGAGGAGATCCCACCCGAGATTATGGAGAAAATCACCGTCACAAGAGGGGATTTCCACAATGCCCTTCGCAATATCGAGCCTTCTGCCCTTCGTGAGGTGTTCGTTGAAGTGCCTGCGGTGAGGTGGGAAGATATCGGGGGGCTTGAATCCGTGAAGCAGGAACTCATCGAAGCGGTTGAATGGCCGCTCAAATATCCCGAAGCATTCGAAGCCATCAATACAAGACCGCCGAAGGGGGTGCTGCTTTTTGGACCTCCGGGCACGGGGAAGACATTGCTTGCAAAAGCCATAGCTACCGAGAGCCAGGCGAATTTCATAAGCATAAAAGGACCTGAGCTTTTGAGCAAATACGTGGGAGAATCCGAGCGCGCAATCAGGGAAACCTTCAGGAAAGCAAGGCAGGCAGCGCCAACCATCATCTTTTTTGACGAGATAGATTCAATCGTACCGGTACGGGGTGCGGCATTCGATACAGGCGTGACCGAGAGGGTGGTGAGCCAGATACTCACGGAACTTGACGGGCTTGAGGAATTAAAGAACGTTGTGGTGGTGGCAGCCACGAACAGACCTGATATGGTTGACCCTGCTCTGCTTCGCCCCGGAAGGTTTGACCGCTTTATTTTCATAAGACCTCCTGATTTGAAAGAGAGAGAGATGATATTCGATATCCATCTAAAAGGCAAGCCCTTATCATCTGAGGTAGATGTGGGAAAGCTTGCAGTGAGAACTGAAGGTTATGTCGGCGCTGATATCGAGGCGGTGTGCCGTGAAGCTGCGATAATTGCTCTGAGAGAAGCCATCAAACCCGGAATGGAAAGAGAGGATGTAAAGAAAAAAGCGCTCAATGTCAGAATTAGAAACGAGCATTTTGAAAAAGCCTTCAGTACGGTGAGACCCACTCCATGGGAAGAAAAAGAGTATGAAGACATACTGGATTTTTCGAAAGCCACCAAAGACAAAAAAAAAGGAAAATGAAACTATGAGAAAACGAAATGAATTTGAAGAATTCCTGAGACAATTAGAGGAAGCTATCGATAATATTATAGATGAGATGAACCTGCCGGAAGACAGACCTGTAAATATTGAAATCTCAATAAACCTGTGCCCGCACATGTTTTTTAATTCAGGGATCGCTGCCGAAGCGCCTGGGAAAACCCCTGTGGATATACTTGAAACGGAGAAAAATATTCATGCCGTGGTATCACTTCCCGGAATGGCGGAAGAAAAGATTCAACTGACCTGTTCAGGAACGGTTCTTGAGATAACAGCAGATAACGATGCAAAAACCGTAAGAGAGGTTATCAACCTGCCTGCAAGGGTCAATAAAACTGGCATGAAAACAACGTATAAGAATGGGATTCTTGAGGTGGTTTTCAATAAAAGAAATTCGAGAAAGGGATCCAAGTAAAGCAAAGCTTTTAATCGCTGAATTCATGTTAGGGTTAGTATGATAGACATCGCTCTCCCGAAAGGCAGCCTTGAGGAACAGACGCTGCTTTTGTTCAAGCAGGCAGACCTTGAGATAAGAAAAACCGACCGCGAGTATAACCCCACGGTACATGACCCGAGGATAAAAAAGGTCAAGATACTCCGGCCGCAAGAAATACCCAAGTACGTTGAAGAGGGTTACTTTGACCTGGGAATATCCGGAAAGGACTGGGTTATAGAGTCGGATGCCGATGTGGTGGAAGTAGCGGATATGTTCTACAGCAAACTTGGAGAGGGGATAGTGAAAATAGTTGTTGCAGTTCCTGTTGATAAGGAGATAAAAAGCGCAAAGGATATTAAACCCGGGAGCAGGGTCTCGACAGAGTATCCTAAACTCACGAAACGGTTCTTTGATAAGCTTGGAATCCCTGTGGATATACGCTACTCCTACGGGGCGACAGAGGCGAAAGTCCCTGAACTTGTTGACGTTATTGTTGACCTTACGGAGACAGGCTCGACTCTGAGGAAAAACGGATTAAAAATCGTGGACATTATACTTGAATCCAATACAAAACTCATAGCGAACAAGAAAAGCTGGAAAGACCCCGTGAAAAGGAAGGAAATCGAGGAAATAAAAATCCTCCTGCTGGCTGTTCTGGAAGCGCGAGGCAGGGTTTTTATTGTGATGAATGTACGCGAAGATAAACTGGACAGTGTTGTGAGCGCACTGCCGGCGATGAAGAAACCCACGGTCTCGAAACTCTACAAATCGGATTATTATGCCGTTGAAACCGTGATAAGCAAGAGTGAGATCAATATACTCATCCCGAAACTCAAGAGCCTGGGTGCAGAGGATATACTTGAGATGGACATTGCCAAGATTGTGCATTAACAAAATATGTTAAAAATCACCACACCATCCCGCCTTCATATAACTTTAATCGACATGAATGCAAGCATCGGGCGCGTGGACGGGGGCATCGGGCTGACGCTTGATGAGCCTGTTATAAGCATAAATGCGGAGAAATCGGACATCGTTGAGATTACAGGAGAAAGCGAGCATGCGGAAAGAATGAGACACAGCGCAACAAAGCTTTTGCCTGAAGGCGCAGGAATAAACATCGGAATAGAAAAGGATTATCCCTCTCATATAGGTCTTGGCTCAGGAACGCAGGCTGCCCTTGCATCAGGAATGGCTGCTAATAAACTATATGACCTTGGTCTTAGCGTGTACGAGATTGCGGTAAAAGTCGGAAGAGGAGGCACAAGCGGCATAGGCGTGGCTGCTTTTGAAACTGGAGGCTTCATTCTCGACGGAGGGCATAAGTTCAGCATGAAGAAGGATTTTCTCCCTTCATCGGCAAGCAAGCTTCCGCCTGCGCCTGTTTTATTGAGAAGGGATTTTCCTGACTGGGATATTGTAGTTGCAGTGCCGGAGCAAAAAGGTGCGTCATTGAAGAACGAGGTAAACATATTCCAGAAAGAATGTCCTTTGCCTTTGAAAGAAGTGGAAAAACTGTCCCATATCATCCTGATGCAGCTTCTGCCCGCGCTTGTGGAAGAGGATATGTTGACCTTCGGGAAAAGTATTAACGCGATTCAGGAAATTGGATTCAAAAAGAAGGAAGTGGAACTTCAGCCGGTTTCAATGAAGCTGATGAAGGCGCTGAGAGACGCCGGCGCCTACGGCGCAGGCATGAGTTCATTCGGTCCCACTGTGTATGCATTCGGAGAGGATACATGGAATCTCAAAAAAATAGCGAAGGAATTTCTGGGGGAAAAAGGGCAGGTGTTTATCACTAAGGCGAGGAACGAAGGGGCAAGAATAGAATATAATTGAGTCAACATTTATCTATCTTAGCCAATATGAATGAATCAAAATCTCCTGTTTCTCGGAGCATACCCGATGGTAGAATCAGAAGCCCATAAAAAATACGAATTCAAAAAAACGCTTGATGCGCTGCGCAACAAGCACGGCAGAGGCACGGAGCTCATCTCGCTCTACATCCCGCATGATAAACAGATACACGAAGTAGCCTCCCAGCTCAGGGAAGAATTCGGTCAGGCATCCAACATCAAATCAAGAGTGACAAGACAGAACGTGACTGGTGCAATCGAATCGCTGCTTTCAAGGCTCAAGTTAATACCAAAAGCGCCCGAGGACGGCGTTGTGATTTTCTGCGGCGCAGTGGATATAGGCGCTAACAAGACAGATATGGAGACATACATAATCGAGCCGCCTCAGCCAATAACGTCATACAAGTACCACTGCGATTCATCCTTCCTTCTCACGCCGCTTGAGGAGATGCTTCATGAAAAAAAGACATACGGTCTCCTTGTTATTGACAGGCGAGAGGCCACTGTGGGCGTGCTGCGCGGCAAGCATATCGAAGAGATGGCTCATCTTACTTCTAATGTTCCTGGCAAGCAGAGAAAAGGAGGTCAGAGTTCTCACAGGTTCCAGCAGCTTCGCCTCATTGCCATTAATGACTTTTATACACGCATCGCAGATGCCGCAAGCGAAGTCTATTTGGGGATTGACCCTAAGGACTTCGAGGGTGTTTTCATAGGCGGACCATCTCCCACCAAAGAAGAATTTGAAGCGGGCGAATTCCTTCATCATGAGATACAGAAAAAGATACTTGGCCTTTTCGATGTGGCAAACACTGATGAGTCGGGTTTGACCGAACTTTTCGATAAACTTGGCGATGCCCTGCAAAATGTGGAAGTTGTCCAGGAAAAAAAACACATGGAGCGTTTCCTTAAAGAACTTGTGAATGAGATGGGGCTTGCCTCCTATGGCGAGGAACAGGTCAGGAAGAACCTGGAGATGGGTTCTGTGGAGACGCTTTTGCTTTCGGATGAACTTCGAAAGATGCGCCTCACGCTGAAATGCAATAACTGTGATTTTGAGGAAAAGAAGACCTTTACGAAAAAACCCGGCGAGGAGGAATACCAGCCCGGGAACTGTCCTAAGTGCGGGTCAAGCCTCCGTATCGTGGAGTCCATTGATATCGTGGATGAGCTTTCAACCATTGCAGACCAGATGGGGACGAACGTAGTTTTCATTTCAAATGAGTTTGAAGAAGGCAATCAATTACTCACGGCGTTTGGAGGGATAGGGGCGATACTGAGATTCAAGACGGGAATCTAATATTTTTTCTTGCATACTCTGCATTTTACTGTCAAATCAATGGTAAGCCCATTGATGGATTCCTCTGCTTCGCGCAGAGCTTCTTTTATATTTGCTTTGTCTAAAATCTGCTGAATCTCTTCCTTTATCCTGATATAGCGCACATACTCCTCAACCGTGAGCTGGTTTTCATTGCTTGACTCTATCGAAATCGAACTCATCCAGTTGAGTTATATGAGATAATAAGCAAAAAACGTATGGAATACCGATATGTCAAATTTAATCTAATAAAAAAGAAATTATGTGATGTGGTTATCACATCACTTTAAACTTTACTGACCTTCCATGAATGGGCTCTTGACACCTGTCAAGACCGCCATCACACGTACTCTGCCTGTCAGTTGATCATCCACTTTTGCGCCCCAGATAACCCTCTTGGTATTCGGGACCTTGTCCATGATCAACTCGCCAGTTACAGCGACCTCTTCGAGAGTTAAGTCCTCGCCGCCCACGATGTGGATGAGCACACCATACGTTGCTGCCATGTCGGAGATATCGAGCAATGGAACAGCGATTGCCTGTGATACGGCTTTTGCCACTCTGTCCTCGCCGTCGCCTTCGCCTATGCCAATAGCGGATATCCCGCCCCTCTCCATGACAGCACGAAGGTCTGCATAGTCAAGGTTAATAAGGCTTGGCTGGGTGATTGTCTCGGTTATGTTCTTTACGAACGCGCCCACAAGTGCATTTGCGACTGCGAGTGCTTCTTTCAAAGGAAGGTTTCCTGCCACTTCCCTTAACTTTGAGTTATCGATCACGATAGTTGAATCGCAGCTTTCTGTGAGTGCCTTTATGGCTTCTCTTGCCTTCTCTCTTCTAAACTGCTCAATCTTGAAAGGAATCGTTGTGCATGCGATTGTAAGTGCCCCGACTTCTCTTGACACTTCTGCAACGACAGGGATCGCGCCTGTACCTGTTCCTCCTCCCAATCCTGCAACGAGGAAAACGAGGTTTGCCCCCTCTAATTCAGCTTTTATCTCTGAAATATTCTCTTTGGTTGCCTGCGCACCCATTTCAGGATATCCACCGCATCCATGCCCCTTGCATAATTTCTCACCAAGTAAAATCAGCTTATCAGCCTTGCTCATTGTACTCAGGTGATTTACATCAGTGTTGGCTGCGATAATCTTGCCGCCAGCCATTCCCTTTTCGTGAATCCAAGTCGTTATATTGCATCCTGCACCACCAAGCCCGACTACGGCCACAGATGGTTTTGCAGTTTTTACGAATTCTGCTAACTTCTCGTTAACCATGTTAATGCCTCCTTAAACCAAATTATGGCTTAAATCTACCAAATTATGGCTACTCCAGTTACAACTTTTAAGTATATAGATATTATTGATGAACTCGTGTGGAGTTGAAAAAAAGCTCCGGGCTTTACTTTGGTTTAGGCGGCCAATTTTTCTCCATCCATCCCGGGATACGCCCGGAATCAGGGGGTCCTATCATAACCCTCAAGCCCGTCGCATCCTCCACATCCCCCTGCAGCCGGGCTGCAAGACCTGGCAGTATCAGGGTATTATGAGTTGTCTTATCCTTGAATTCGAAATTGGCTTTCTGGAAGGTATCCTTTATCTTGGCTGCGGTGAGCTGCCCGCCTGCAACTGAAGCCTCTACTCCTATGCCGTCTGTATCCACAGCTGCAAGATAACAGTTTATCTTGTTGGAAGAAAGGTCGCTCTCCACAGTATAATAAGTGAGGGCAAAATTGGTTGTAATTATCACTGGCGAATCCTTTGTTGGCGAGCCAACTTCATTCACGCCAGGCGCCACTTTAACAGGGGTTCTGGGGTCTGTGTAAATCGTATCCCTGATATGAACCTCGGGTAATACGGCATACGGCTCAAGGCTGTGAAGAATCATGATGTCCCCATACCTGACCATGAAAACCGAAGCAAGCACTGTTTCCCAGTAGGAAGCCGTCACCGTGTCCTTATAAACAAGCCATGCATTCAGTGGAACAGCCATAATCGGATAGGCTATATCCTTCTGCCCTTCTTTTATACCGGCGCGGCGAAGCTTTACGAATCTCTCGAAGGTTTCTTTCAGTTGCTTTCCCTGCGGATAAGTACCTGGATCGAGCACAAGGTCTTTTATTCCCATTTCCCGGAACGTCAGAGCAAGCGATTTGAGTTTATCCAGATCAGTCGAGAACAGCACCACTGGAACCTTATAATTCAGGGCAAGTTCTGCCACTTCTCCCCAGTTTTTCTCTGTTGCAGCGTATATCAGCGGGTTTTCATCCTTGACCACTTCAAGTGCAGCCTTAAGAACAGCCGGGTCAAAAGAGCACAGTATCAGGGGAAGTTTCGTTGTTTCACTTACCTTCTTAACAGTACTGGCAAACTTTAGCGCATCTCCTGAAACGCACCTCACTGCCACCATGTTCACTTTCAGGAATTTTCCGACATAGAATTTCCTGAAGTTCTGAATCCTGTTTATCCTCTCCACAAGTTCGATGTCGGGCATGGTGTCCCAGACATCATAGGCCAACGCGGTGGGGTCAAAAAAGGTCAACTGGTGGCGGTAGAGAACGTCGTCTCCGCCTATCTTTTTGGCATGTTCCCCAGTGCCTATTGTGATTTCACGTATCTCTGGAGCAAGAAGCGTCTGTAACTCTACATATTTTTTCTTGAACTCGCCTTTAAGCATGGGAGGACAATCCTCCAGCTTCTTTGAGCGGTCAATGAGATGGGATGCAAAAGCCATGCATGTCGCTTCGCCGCATTCCGCGCAGTTTGTCTGGGGTAAATACTTATAAACCTGAAGCGGGCTATTCAGTTTCATTATACCACCGCCGATATCCAGTTATCGATATTTATTAATTCGGTTTCCTTCAAGCCGTACAACGTCTGGGTTATCTCTTTCAAAACCTGCACAGCCGTTGGATGCATCATCATAAAAAGGTCGTTGCCTGCGAGCGATAAAGTCAATCCTGTGACAATCTCCCATATCGGTCCCCTGTATTCACGGGGTCCCCAGTCCGAGTCTTCTTTTAGAGGCGATGAAACCATCCATGCCTCGCGCGCTCCCCATGCGTTGGTGGTGCCGCTCGACATGGGGAAATTGAGCTCGGCATCGCCAGACAAGCCTGCAAGCCTTATCCTTTCCATATTGGTGTAAGCATAATCAAGGCCGTATCCAAGTGCTGCGGTCGTGGGGTCCATCAGCATATTCTCGCGCGCCACGCCGCACTGCTTCATTAATTTCCTGTTCAGCTCTTTCTGTGCATTTATCTCAAGCTGCGTCCATGAAAGCACGACATGGTTGTATTTCTTGGCTGCTTCCGCTATTCGCGCATAGTCAAGGTTCAGGCTTGCCGAGGCAAGCAGGCAGCGTTCACCTTCTGCTGCCTCTGCAGCTTTCTCAAGTACGGCAGGATCTTTTTCAGGATTGCCGGAGCCTCCGATCACGATCGGAACATCCACAGCCTGGAGAACATCTTCCACTGTTTTTGCCGCGTCCTTCGGAGAGGTGTCCTTGACATTGGGGTCCGTGCTTATGAGATGGATCGTGACCATGTCTGCCCCATAATCCCGTACCACCTTTTTTGCCCACTCTGCAGGGCTGTTGATTACGTCCTCATAGTTGGATTTGACAGCCTTTGCCATGTTTATGGGCATGTCGAAAACATCCATGGTTATGTAATTGCGGTGGGGCATCGGGGAATCGAAATAATACGGAAGCGCTCCCTCCCCTCCCAGTGTTACCGTGCTCTTGCGTGAGCCTCCGTCAGAGGAAGTAGCACCCAGCACCACCTCCTGTATCGGCGTCTTCCATTCCTCGGTTCTGCCGACGCTGAACTTTGACTCGATTAATTTTGAGAGCTTCTTCGGCTGGGGGGCGGCGCCGAGCATCTGGTCAATGGGATAACCCAGAATCCTGGAGATATTCATTAAGTGAAGGGCAAGTTGCGCCGTCTCATGCCCCAGCGCATATGCAAGCTGGGGGCTGAGCCCCATTTGTCCAAGGTCGATCTCCACATCGCCTTCTATCTTCACTCCTTCGAGGGACTGGATTTCGCCGCCAAGCAGGCTTCCGAGTTCGGAGAGTTTAATCTTTTTTGCCATTATTGCATCTCATTTAGCATTATTAATCGTCCCAGATAGGAGTTGCTACATATATATTTTTAGATTCAAGATTTGCAAGGGTGAAAAAAGATTCTAATAACATTGTATCCGGTCAGATAACCCTGAAATTATTGTCGATAGAAAACATTAACTTATATAAGTAGTGATAACAAGTTATAGGATGTGAAAACCGCGATCCTAGGTGGAGGTCTTACCGGTGTCACGGTAGCCCGACTGCTTCATGAAAAAGGTAATGAAGTTTTAGTACTTGAGCGAGAATCTGATTATGGAGGGTTATGCCGTTCAAGGTGCGATTCAGGGTTCACTTTTGATATAGGAGGCTCACACATCATTTTCAGCCGGGATGCAGAGGTCCTCAAATTCATGCGTGATGTGCTGGGAGAGAACAGCCAACAGAACAAACGCAATACAAAAATTTTCTACAGGGGGCGATATATCAAATATCCTTTTGAAAATGGGCTATATCAGCTTCCAAAGGAGGATCTTTATTTCTGTATCAACGAATTTGTCAAGACTTTGATTGCAGTTGAAAAAGGTGAATTGCAACCCCCTAAAAATTTTCGTGAGTGGATAACATACACCTTCGGGAAAGGCATAGCTGATTTATACCTGATCCCTTATAACGAGAAAATCTGGAAATTTCCCACGGAATTTATGTCGTTGCATTGGGTAGAAGGGCGCATTCCCAGACCCCCGGTTGAGGATGTGATAAAGTCTGCTGTCGGGATTGAGACAGAAGGATATACCCACCAAGCAATTTTTAATTACCCTAAAAGAGGCGGAATAGAAGCCATGATCAAAGCAATCGCATTACTCATTGAAAAAAACATACAAACAGGATTCACGGTTTCTTCGATCAGAGTAGAAGATGGAATGTTTATTATCAGTGACGGTGTCAATAAAATTACTGCCGATCGCTGCATATCAACCATCCCATTACAGGATCTCCTGAAATGCCTGGATAATGTCCCTGAAAGTGTCCAGCGATGTTGTGATGAATTAAAGTATAACTCGCTTGCATGCGTTTTCCTTGGCATAAGGGGTAAAGTTCCGGACATTTCATGGCTGTATGTTCATGAGAAAGATTTAGGGCTCTTTAACCGGGTCTCATTCCCTTCCAACTACAGTACCGAGGTTGCACCGCTTGGACACTCGTCAATCCTCGTTGAGATTACATATCACGAAGGTGATCAGGTATCAGCCATGACCGACAATGATATAATTACCCATGTAATCTCAGCGCTTAAAAACATGGAGATTATAACTAGCAAAAAAGATGTGGTATTAGCTGCTTTGGATAGGCAAAAATATGCCTATGTTATATACGATCTCGATTATATTCAGAATGTAACCGTAGTGAAAGATTTCTGCGCAAGGAGGGGTATCGGGCTCATTGGGCGTTTTGCAGAGTTTAAATATCTCAATATGGATGACTGTATTAGAAGTGCAATAAATTTTGTGAGGAACAACTGATGCGAGTGAATATTTTCGCGGAGGATATGCTTTTTTTAAAGTACATTGGATGTGCAACAGTAGCAAAGACGTTATATAGTCATTTATCCCAAATGCCAGGGATGGACATATCGTGGAACTCGAATGGTCATGATTTTGATCTGGTACATTACCATACTTTTGGGCCACTATCACTTTTGAATCGAAAATATTCCCAAGGTATCAAGGTATTGACTGCGCATTCCACACCTCGCCTTAATGAAGGCAATCTGGCTTTTTGCAGTTCCATCAATTCCCATTATCCCTCTATATATCGAAAGTTTGATCATATTATCAACATATCGCTTTCATGCCAGCGGGAGATTGAACAGATGGTACCAGATATGCCTGCTACATTAATACCGAATGGAATTGATAGAGATTATTTCAAAAAGGATCCAGGTAAAAGGAAGATTTTCAGGGACAATTTCCATATCGATGATAACGATAAAGTTGTGCTCACGGTGGCTCAGCTAACACCGCGAAAGGGTATATACGATTTTATTGAACTCTCAAGAAAGTATCCTGAGATACGCTGGGTCTGGGTAGGCGGGTTTCCTTACGGGGCGCTGTCAAAGGATTATCTCAATATAAAAAAGATAAAGAGCTTGTGTAGAGAGAATGCCATATTTACTGGGTTTATTCCCGACATCGTAGAGGCTTACAGTGGAGCAGATGTATTTTTCATGCCTTCGTATGCAGAGACCTTTGGACTGGCAATATTGGAGGCGCTATCCTGTGGTCTACCTGTAGTTGCTCGCGGAATACCAGAATTTAGAGAGATTTTCGGAGATGCGGCGCTGTTCTTCAGTAATATTGAGGAGGCAGGAGCCCACATCACAGATGACGTTTCATTGCGGCGCAATTCAGCCAAAGCTCGTGATTTTACCGAGCATTACGACATCAAAAATATTGCTGACATGCATTATGATCTATACAGGAAGCTGGTCGAATCATGATATCAGTAATTGTCCCTACCTATAATGAAGAAGCGAACGTTACAACCTGTCTGCAATCACTCTGCCACCAGACACTTCACCGGGATAAATACGAAATCATTGTAGTTGATGGAAATTCAACAGACAGCACCCGTGAATTAGCACGGGCTTATGCGGATGATGTCATTATTCAAAGTAGCAAAAAGGTGGGAGGGGCGAGGAATGATGGAGTAAATCTTGCCAGTGGAGATATCATAGCTACTACTGATGCAGATTGCTTTATTCCTTTTGATTGGCTGGAGATAATAAAGAATGATTTTGAAACACATGATATTGCGCAAGTTTATGGGATTGTTTATCCATTAGAACAAGAGATAAAACATAAGTTCTTCCTCTCAAGTGCAAATATCTTTTCCAGAATAGGATACTATACCCGCACCTTTTATTATACGCTGGGATGCAATACCGCCTTTGATAAAAAGGCATTCATCAAGTCCGGCATGTATCGATGCATCGATGCAGGCGATGATCTTGAGATTGCACAAAGAATGAAAAAACTAGGTCATGTAATGTTGGATAGTCGCATGAGAGTTGGATTCTCAATGCGAAGATTCCAGCAATTTGGCACTATAAAATCCCTTTATGAATGGTTTTACATAGTTACCAATGGAGGCAAAGCTTCAAAATACTCATACTCGAAACGAAATTACAGATGAAAAAATCTGTTCTTTGACAAAAAACACTCATGCACGCCTGAAAAAAACATTCTAATAGCATTGTATCCGGTCAGATAACCCTGAAATTATATCTGCTGCTTTTTTGCATCCCTCCATCTTTTTTGCCATCTCAGCGTACTGTTTTGCTCTTTCCCCGAATCCTGAATCGTTTAATAGTAAATTTATTTTTTCAAAAAAAGACTCGGTATCAAGGGATGCATAATCAAGGGTTTCGCAAATCCCGAGTTCCTTCATCCGTGCTGCATTGCTTTCCTGTTCAATCTGTCCTTTATCAGGAATAATAAGGGCTGGTTTTCCGAGTGTTAATATCTCCATAGCAGTACTGTGTCCTGCCTGTGTGACTATCAATTCGGCACCTTGCATATACGAAGAAATATCCTCCGCAAATCCCATTACTTTGACATTTTTCGGTATATTTTCGCTCTTGAATTTTGTAAATATAAGGAAATCGAAATCCGGGAATCTATCGGCGATCTTTAAGATTCCATTGAAAATGGGAAGTCTGAATGAATGCCCGCCAAGAATTGTTACAACAAAAGGCTTTTCTGGCATATCAGGGATATTCTGTTGGCTTACACCATTCATAGATACTACCGGTCCGATAAAGCGCTGTTTTTTCATGATATGCCTGCTTTTGCTCAGGGTATTAATACACACGGTATGCGGAGGCGGGAAATCCGGGATTAAAACCTCGTCCGTAAGTGACATTGTAGTTTTCATCATTAATTCCATAGGTTTCCCAACAAGGCGCAAAAAAAATGTCTCGTCTTTGAAAAAAGGCTCAAGGCTCGTCTGATTGGAGATCATAATGCATGGCAGCCCAAGTTTGAAAGCAGCTAAAACCGAAGCGATTCTGCCGTCCGATACCACGCATGTTGCGCCAAATTCCTCCATGATTTTTTTCTCATCTGAAATAGTTTTTGAAAAATGAATTGCCGTGCTTGAACTTCGGGATATTGTGCCTTTAAGGTCAAAAGTTCCTTCCTTTCCCACCATCTCGAACTCGTTTTTGATTTCAACAGCATTGAAACTCTTTTTTAAGCGATCTAACACGTATCCATAACTTCCCATCAGGACTTCGCTGCCTGCGCCGGTAAGTGACTCTGCTATCACCATGTCCCTGCTTGAGTGACCGTAACCCTCGCCGCATACTGAAAAAAATATCCTGTGTGCCATACTTTTCTTTAGCTTCGATTTTATATTCTTTAGCTATTATCCTACGCCGAGGGGGAGATTTGAACTCCCGCTGTGCGTAGCACAACCGGTTTTCAAGACCGGCGCCTTAGGCCGCTGGGCTACCTCGGCATGTTTCCTGCGAAATGGTTCGCATTGCTTATTAATATTGCCTGCATCGAAACATTTAAACATAAATAATAGTTATTGACTAAATCAACAACATTAAAATGAGGTAAAAAATGACAAACTTGTTACTGGTCCTTTCAAAAGACCCATATACAACAGAAACACCCGATCTCGCACTCGATATCGGGCTTGATGCAAAAGAAAAAGGGAACGATGTATCGCTGTATCTGGTTGAAGACGGCGTCACTGCTGCAAGGAAATCAGGGTTCGGAAATAAACTTGCTGCCGCGCATGAAAAAGGCATAAAGATATACGCAGACGACAAGGCTGTGCTTTCACGTTCACTCACCAATAAATTAATAAGCCGGGTGGAAATCAAGGAAATAGGCACGCTGCTTGATTTCATTATGGAGCACGACAGAGTCGTGTGGTTTTAGGTGATAATATGACAAAACAACTTACAATCGTATCGATAAACGGTCCTTACAGGGACGAGGGTGTGTTCACAATGATGAGGCTTGCACACGCTGCAAAGGAAAAGGGCATTACAGTAAATTTTTTTAACTATCTTGATGCCACGTTGATTGCGCACAGGGACCAGGCACCAAAGGAGTTCCCTCCCATAGAAACCATTTTCGGAACTATCGTCAAGAAAGGCTTGAAGAAACCCAAAGCAGATGCAGTCGCATGCATAAAATGCACGGATGCACGAGGGGTAACAAAGTACCAGACAGAAGGTGTCATAATCGGCGGACTTTACGACCTCGGCGAGTGGACTGGCGAATCGGACAAGACCATACTCATAGGGTGAAAACATGAGCAAGAAAGTAAATATAATAGTAACACAGCCCCCCTACGGGAAGGAAGATGCATTCTCAGCAATCCCGATGGCAGCTTCGCAGGTGGCTGCGGGAAACGAAGCCATCATGATATTTGTGAGCGGCGGCGTTCATTCCATTGTCAAAGGGCAGAAAACCGGCTACGGAGACCTTGCAGTATGGATTAAGGATGTCCCGACAGTTGAGGCTGAGATAACCAAGAATATCGAGCTTGTGAGTTTCTTTGCTCTTGATAGGGATATTGCAAAACGCGGCATAAACGACAGCGAAATCATTGCCGGGATAAAGAAGATCTCACTTTCCGAATTAACGGACAGGATACTTGAGGCTGATGTTAACCTGGTATTCTGATGGCTGAGATAATCCCAGACGAAACTCTTGACGTGAGGGGCGAATGCTGCCCCTATCCTCTTATTTTAACGAAAAAAAAAGTTGAACAGTTAAAAAGCGGGCAGATTTTAGAGATAATAGCAGACGACTCTGTTGCTCCCCAGAATATAGATTCATGGGCAAAAAAGTCAGGGAACAAACTGCTCGCAGTCAAACGCGAAGGTAATATTTTTAATATCTTTGTGCAGAGAACTTAGGCTTTCCCCGTCGATTCCCCCAGCACGACACCTGTGGCAATAAGATGCGCAACTCTTAGAGGTTCCGGGATATTGCTGTGTGTGGAGGTCTTACGCACAATCTCAACAGCGCTTTCCTTATCTATGCCAGTGAATTGAATAAAAACAGGATTCTCCTGTGCAATTTTGTATATTTTACCCGCACGCTGGATTATTTCCCATCTTTTTTCTGATTGGGGTAAATTTTCAAGGGCTGATTTGATTTTTTCAAAATCAGGACATGAGCGCATGAAAACAATGATCGGGATATTTGTTTCATCGTAAAGGCTTTTTATATCCACAGGGTTAAAACCTGCATACGTGATACCGTCAAGCATAATGACCCTGATCTGGGAATAGTATTTTGAATTCTTAATCATCTGGATAATAATATCAGTGGCATCCATGCCATCTTTTGTGATCTCAGAACGCAGGACGCCGTCGAGCTGCCCACCTCCACGGAAGAAAGTCCCGATTATGGTTACTTTCTCGTTGATCAAAGCAGAGTCGTCGATGGCAAGAACCCTTATTTGCGGTTTTATATGCATTGGTTTTTGTTAGTCAGTCCCGGTATTTAAATATGGGGTCTTTTTTATATAGATTTCCGTTAATCTTAATACTGCCAGAATATTATATACGGTTTATGAAATTTGCCAAGAAATGCCCGAAATGCGGCGGCAATGTCCAGACAAAGAGTATAAGAAAATCCATAGGGTTAGGTTTTGTGAATATTCCAGTGGCGCAGTTCTGTTTAAATCCAACATGCGACTGGTACCAGGATTTCTCCGAGGCAAAAAAACCTGAGGAGCTTGAGGAAACCATCATGCAGGTAAAAATCCCAGTATCAAAGGACAGGATGGCAGAAATAAAAAAACGGACTCCTGGAATAATCAAAGAAAATATGATGGTGGTGAAGGGTGCAATTGTTGTCATTATTCTGTCTATTTTGCTAATCTACGCACTCCAATTCCTGCTGCCCCAATCACCGAAAATCGAGGCGCCTGAGACGAATGCCCAGTTTGTAAATACAACTCAGTCGTCAGGAGCTGTATCAACCGAAACCCCTGCCGAAATACAGGTTATGCAGGAGCCAAAGAAATATTCTGTAAAAATGGATGTTACACATGGTTTTAATCCTAAAGTTCTAACCATTAACAGGTCAGATACCATAATCTGGGATAACGGGGAAAACCAGCGCCCCAGGGTTGCCCTGATAAGCAAAGAAGGCTTGTTTAAAGACAGGCTTATGGAATATTCGGATAAATACCCTTACCAATTCAACCAGTCCGGAAATTATACTTTTGTGCTGGGCGAATACAATCCCGTAAATCAGAATATTACTGAATATCCAGATATCGCAGGCAGCGTGATTGTAAAATAATCATCACGTTTATTCATTTGGAAAGCATTATATTCCCAAAGCCCAATAGAGATTGCGGGTGAAAAAAATGGCAGTAGGTTTTGTGTTAATAAATGTCGCTCCAGGCGCTGAAAAAAAGGTTTTTGACACGCTGATAAAATTTGAGGAAATCCAGGAGTTGTATCCGCTTTTCGGGGATTACGACCTGATAGCGAAAATACAGGCGCCCGATTACGAGACGCTGAGCGATATCGTGGTCAATAAGATAAGGGCGTTGAAGGGCGTTACCGAGACGAAGACGCTGACCGGGGCGAAGTTCTGAGCCCTGAAAAATCCCAGAATTACAGCCTGATAATCCTGCGGGCTGCACTTGGGATAATACTTTTTGCCCACGGCGCACAGAAGCTCCTCGGCTGGTTCGGAGGAGCTGGTTTCGATGCAACGCTCCAGTTTTTCCAGACCCAGCTTGGAATCCCGCCCGCGCTCACAATCATGGCAATCTTCGCGGAATTCTTTGGCGGGCTCATGGTGTTACTTGGCATTTTCACACGGCTGGGTGCAGCCCTCATAGCCATCGATATGGCAGTTGCTCTGGTAACAGTCCATCTACCCCAGGGATTTTTCATAGCAGGCGGAAAAGTGGGGTTCGAATATGTATTTGCGCTTCTCCTCGTGGCACTGTATCTTGCGATAAACGGCGCCGGCGGTCTGTCGCTGGACAGAATTATCCTGGAAAAAGCAGGCAGCGGTGCTCTTGGAAAACTGCTGTCCTAGGCTCACATCAATCCAAGCTGCTTCATCATTCCCACCAGGTCGTAGAAGAGCCTCTCCTCTACAATCTCCCCGTTCTTCCAGTGGGCGACGGTGCAGAACTCGAGTCGGAATTTTTTGTTGGTCGCCGGAATAATTTTGCCGCCAGGACCCTTCATCGCTCCCTTCATTGTGCCTGTAAATTCGGCTACCGAGCAGGTGTAGTCGCCCTGACCGAAAAGGATCTTGTATGGATTGTTCTCCACACGGTTGTCGGGAATTGTCTTGAAAAATTCCACAGCTTCCCTGTGATGCGCCATTCGTCCTCTCGTGGGTTCAGGCTGTCCCGGCCAGAACACGGCTACATTCTCAGCATGGCGTTCCTTGAACGTATCCCATTCCTGGGTATTCCATGCGTCATCCAGCGTTTTCATCAGTCGCAGGTTTTCTTCCACGCTCATAGTTTTATCACTCCCATTTTCTTATGGTAAAGTATCCGAAATAAAGCTTGCGGTCTGTACAACAGGAATTATATACTAACGTTACCAATAGTTATATTGGAAGTGGAAAAATTGGCGCCTGAATCTTCATGGGTCTTTGCAATCGAGGAGAATAAATTGCAGGAAAACAGCTTGAACATGGTGTTCCCGAAAGGATTACCGGTTCTTCTTATCAAAACGGCGGGGGAGATTTTTGCTATATCGAATAAATGCGCGCACATGGCATGCCCGCTGGCAGGAGGTATATTAGATGATTATACAATCGAATGCCCGTGCCATGACTGGAGATTTGATATCAGGACAGGTGAGTTTTTAGACGCAAGGGAGATTAAAATACCTGTTTATGAATGGAAGTTATCGGATGGAAAAATATTTCTAAAGATATAGGAGGAAATATGGCGAAAATATTCATGTACACGCTCAGTACCTGCCCGTGGTGTCGGAAAACAAAACTATTCTTCAAGGACAAAAATATTCCTTTTGATTATGTGGATTATGACCTGCAGGGAGAGGAAGAACAGGAGAAGATAATGAAAGAAATGGGGAGGCTTGGCGGCGGCATGGCTTTTCCGTTCGTGAAAATTGGCGATAAGATTGTTGTGGGATATAACCCGGAAAAGTATTCAGATTTATTAGGGCTGGAAT
Source organism: Candidatus Methanoperedens sp. (assembly GCA_027460525.1). Lineage (NCBI taxonomy): Archaea > Methanobacteriati > Methanobacteriota > Methanomicrobia > Methanosarcinales > Candidatus Methanoperedentaceae > Candidatus Methanoperedens > Candidatus Methanoperedens sp. Next base: position 42,745 of record JAPZAS010000004.1, on the reverse strand, counting down.
AAAGAAATGAACGTTGAATCAAGAAAAAAGGCTTTGAGATACCTGTATCAGAAAGTAGTAGACCCGTTGGGCTACAAATTCAGTCCCGATGAGGAGATGGTGGATTTTTTACTTGAACAGGAGGTTATGTTAGAACAGAAACACGGCATCCCCTTCTGTCCATGCCAGGGGCTCACGAAGAAACGTGAGGAGAATATGAAAATAGTCTGTCCCTGCATACCTTTCCACAGGGAACATTTCGATGCCATCAAACGCTGCTGGTGCTTACTTTTTGTGCACAAGGACGTTACCAATCCGAATGAACTGAAGCAGATTCCTTTCAGTGAAATCAAAAGAGGCTAAAATGTTCGTTGAAGTAGCAAAAGTGGATGATATAGCCCCCGGGGGAATGAAAGCAGTTGAAGCGAATGGCAAAGAGATTGTTCTGTGTAATTACGATGGGAAAATATACGCAGTCAGCAGACGATGCGGTCATACGAATGCCCCTCTGGAAATGGGAACCCTGGAAGGCTATATTCTGACCTGTCCCCTGCACTTTTCACAGTTCGACATACGGACTGGCGAAGCATTGAGCGGTCCTGTTCCCCGCGATTTTGGAGATGAGCCGTTCCCGGAAGGTGTGAAGAGATTTTTCCAGTATGTAAGCCCACTCCTTGATAAGATTAAGACGTATGATATAGAAACATATAAGGTTAAAATAGAGGAAGATTCGATAAGAGTGGAAGTTTAGGTCTTTAAGAACGTCGTAGCCGCAGGAGCTTAACATGACCACTTTCGATAATATATCAGGTCAATATAAAGAAAAATCGCTGGTTCAGCAAAAAGCAGCACTGAAGCTGCTAGATCTCTTAAAAATCGGCCGTACAGATAGCGCCATTGATGTTGCCTGCGGACCTGGGCATATTACGAATTTGCTCAGTAAAGTAACAAGCGGAAAAGTTACAGGCATAGATATTTCTGACGGCATGATTAAACAGGCCAGAGCATTGTATCCGGGGATAGAATTCAGGCAGGTCGCGGCTGAAGATATGGATTACAATAACGAATTCGACATTGCCTTCTGTAATTCTGCACTGCCGTGGTTCAGGGATCCAGCCAAGGCAATAGCAGCAGTTTTCAGATCATTAAAGAAATCCGGTAGATTGGGGCTTGCCTGTCCTGGAACCTATAACTGGGTACCATGGAGTGACAGAATTATATCTAAAGTTGTGCAGGATGAAAAGATTAGACCCATCTTTTCTCACTGGAGAGACCCGTGGTTTCGCCTTCCAACCAAGGATGACTATAAGCTCTTTTTTGAAAGACAGGGGTTCTCTACTGTTTTAATTGAAGTAGAGTATGAGGAAACGTACTATTCAACAGAAGATGCATTCAATATATATCTTTCAAGCACTGCGAATGGATATACTGGAAGAGAATACTACGACATTGATATTGATGATGATTATATCACCTATTTTAATAATGGTGTTAAGGAAGAGATTGAGAGACAGTCAAAAGATGGGAAAATAAAGGTGGATTTTATTCGTTTGTACTACATAGGCAAAAAACAATTTTCGGGAGTGTAATCAATTTGCAGAGACTCCTATAAGGTTAAGGTAGAATAAACTACCCTTATCCCATCTTCTCCGCGAATATCTTCGCCACTTCCTTAGCCTCCATCACCGGCACAGAATCAACCTTCGCGATATCCAGCCACATATCATTGGCTGCCAGCATGACTTTGGGGTCATCTACCTCGTACAGGACAAATATCCTGTTACTGGTCAGGTCAAGCCACTCGCCAACGACCTTCAGCTCTTCAGGATATTTGAATTCGCTCCATCTTTTTTCTACTTCGCGCCTATTTTCCGGTTCCCACGTCCAGGTGTCCATGAATAACATATCGATGTAACCTCCACAGATAATGTTAATATTTATCAGTAATAAGGCTTTTGCCCCAACTAAGGATGGCTATAAGCTCTTTTTTGAAAGACAGGGATTCTCTACTGTTTTAATTGAATACTACGACATCGGGATTGATGGTGATTATATCACCGGTTTTAATAATGATGTGAGGGAAGAGATTGAGAGACAGTCAACAGATGGGAAAATAAAAGTGGATTTTATTCGTTTGTACTACATAGGCAATAAATAATTTTCTCCTATAACCTATTTTCAGGGTACACAATAAGCATAAGCATAGAACAATTTTGATGGATATTATTTACCTATGATTAGAATAATAATAATTATAATCATGTTAATATAATAAATTTTATATACCACCTTGAACGTATATAATAAGTGTACTTTGGCACTGCAAAAAGTGCTGAAGTGGCGGTGAAATGATGGTTAGCGTTATTATTTTATTAATTGCAATATTTGCTGGTTGTGTCTACCGTCGAGTACGATTACAATTTAATAACCGTACTAAATGGTACAATCATGGAATTTTTTATTACTTTTTAGTGGTATCTTTTTCTCTCAAGTAATACTTCATTAATAGCTCAACACCATTATACTTTCATATAAGTTAAAAAAACCTTGACGCAAGCGTGGATTTCACATCGCATATCCCCGTGAACCCGCAGTATTCACACGGCGCATCCTTGGGTTTCTCAGGCATGAAACCGTCATGTATCTTTTTAATCCTGTCCCTTATCTGCAGCACCTTCCTGCGCTCATGCCGTTTGATAACCGCCTCTCTCACCTTACCCCAGCGCGCATATTCCACAAACCCTTTTTCTACCGATGAATTATATTGCTCTTCCACAAGAACAGCGTATGCGGTAAGCGCCAGCCTGTCGCTGCTCCAGATGCCGTTTTGCGGTATGCTGCCCGTTTTTATTATCGATGGTATGAGTTCGCCGTTTATCTTTATCAATTTATCCGGGCTTCCCGATAATCCGAATTTCTCACAATGCAGCCGCGGCTCAACCTGAGCATCGTTTGTATAAAAATCGCCGTTTGTAGAAAGATTCGAACATATGTTTCCAAGGCAGGAACGGACATTTGACACGGAATCTGCCAGCGTGCCGTCATCGATCCCTGAAAGCTCATTGCGGTAGATTATACGGATCTCACCTGAAATCCTGTCAAGCTCATCGCCAAGAAATGAAAGTTTATCCGCCGCTAAAAAAGCCTCTCCATACGTTAAAGCCAGTTCTTTCAATACTATGCGCTCTACGTAGGCTGGGGTGATGTCGTTTACTAAATTGTGCCCCCTATTCACGAAATAGCATATCCTGGGGCATTTCAGGTAAACCGTAATGTCCGAGACCCGAATCATGGAATGTACAATACCGCAGGCATTTAAAAGTATTGCTGTTTATTCCTGTAGCATCTTTTCGAATACCCCCGCGTGCTCATGCGGTTCTGTCAGAAACTCAAGTTTCTTGATATCCCTCACAAGCCCGTACATCTCCCTGCCTTTTTGCAACCCCAGTTCCTTAACATTAAAAGGCGCAAGATTCCGTATTTCAGGCACTTCGCTGTATCTCGGGTTTTTCACAGTCCCTTTTTCAAGAAAGAAATATGCGCCTCCGCCTTTTTCCTTTATGGGTGCATATATTGATTCAAAGTCGCGTGCTACCCAGTTTGCCATTTTCAGCACCTTGTTGGAAGAGTTGATGGTGAGGTGTCCGTAACCCGGGGGAATTATTACCTTATCTCCCTCCCCTGCTTTTATCAGTACTACATCTTTTATCCCGTCATCCTCGGGTTTTTGCATAAGATACTGCGCCTCGCCGCTTAGCACTTCATATATCTCAGGAAAGGTGGTATCGGTTCCAGGGACTTTGGGGTGGTAATGTCCTGCAGTTTTCACGAATTCGCAGCCCATCATGCGCGGCGGGATGATGGTGATGTCATACCGCAGATTGTGTTCTTTCATGACGAGCGCATCATTTTTACTGAGCCACAGTTCCCTGTACATGTAGTATAGTTCGATGTTGTCTGCACCGGAGAGCCACTTGCGGTCGTAAATGACATCTTTCATATCAAAAAGTTTTCGGGTTGTCGGCTTGATGTTCCTTGCCCCGAACTCAAGTATGGTCTCCATCAGATGCTAAATAAGCCTTTGTGTATTTAAAAATATATGATTTGCAGTAGTGATTTTCTTTCAGGAGATAATTCCATCATAATTATTGATGTGCAATAAATATATATACTCATCATAACTATGTACATGATGGGGTTGTTACCTTCCAACTAATTTCTTATGGAGTTATATTATGATACAGCTATCAGATAAACAATCATGTGCGTCTCATCCCGATGTAAGGGTCAGCAAGCTGACCGTGATAATCCCGGCTTATAACGAAAAGGAAAGCATTGCCGATACTATTCGCAGTCTCAAGATGCAGACAGTGCCGGCAGAAGAGATAATTGTCGTGGACGACTGCTCGACAGACGGAACTGGTGATGTTGCGCGTTCTTGCGGGGTGACGGTAATACGACCTCCCTTAAATACAGGCTCCAAGGCTGGTGCCCAGAACTTTGCACTGAGCTTGGTCAAGACCGAATTCACAATGGCAATAGATGCGGATACCACGCTTGCGCCCGATGCCATCGAGATACTTTTGCCGGCGTTCGACGACCCTAGAGTAGCCGCTGCATGCGGCTTCGTGCTTCCAAGACATGTGGGCACCATATGGGAACGCGGACGTTATATAGAATATCTCCTTGCGTTCACATGGTATAAACCTATTCAGGACTACTATGAAAAACCCCTTATCTCGTCCGGATGTTTCTCCATGTACCGGACTGAGATTCTAAAGGCAAATGGCGGATGGTCGAGGCGTACGCTTGCAGAGGACATGGATCTGACATGGAGCTTCTACCTGAAAGGGCATTGTGTACGTTTTGTACCGGAGGCTGTATGCTATCCTATCGAGCCTCATAACTACACCTTTATGCGTAAGCAATTGCGGCGCTGGTCTCACGGCTATGTTCAGAATGTAAGGCTCCACTGGAAAGGGATTCTTGAAATACCGTATCTTAGATCGTTTGTTGCTGTTGCTACGTGGGATGCGGTAGTTGCCTCGCTCGTTTATCTCTTTCTTCTTCCTCTTATAGCACTCCTGTTCGCAAATCCGATTATACTTATCGGCTATGTTATCGACATCCCTGTGGTTCTAATTCCTGTTCTCTCCAAATCTATGGAGAGGAAGGAGGTACTGCGCTCGCTGGCGAGTTTACCCTCATTCTTTATCCTGCGAACTGTTAACGGATTCTTCATACTTGAGGCATTCTTTACCGAACTGGTTTTGAAAAAACAATTACTAGTCTATGAGAAGGGGCATTAGCATGATTGCAGGACTTCCAGGAACCGGGATTGGCGGGCTCTTCTATCTGCTTATGGCTCTGTGGATGTCAATCCGTGAGTTTTACTCCACCCTGCGCAGGCGTAGCAACCCGGAGCGATGGCGCGCGGTCAGCAGGCACACGCTGCTTACAGCCTGTATAATCATTGGTATGTGGGCAACTGGCTGGCTCCTTGGCTGGCTCATCGAGCTCACTTTTCCAGCCGCAATAAGCTATCTTAGCACTACCGGCATACATGTAACCAATTTAATCCAGGTTACACCCTTTCTCTTTACACTTGCCACTCTTGTAAGCGTCAACCTGGGTGTTCATGTGCTTCGCATCATCGTCGGGTTGAAAAATTCCCATCGTGCAGAGCAGTTTATTCAACGACAATAAACGAAGCTATTCTGTCCGGATAAAAAGAAAAAATGTTCCCCGCAGTGATCAATATCATCCCGCTCCAGAAAATTGATAAATGAAATGGGCTTTCTCTCAGTGACACAAAATTAAAAATCAGCAGCACAACACCCAGATGCAGAAGCGATGAGCCAAGTCTTCCTATATAACTTTCTTTTTCATACCTGATTGTTTTGCTCTTTTTAAAAGTCATTATAAATACAAGACCCTGCACGCCTGTCATAACCGCAAGGATAAAACCCAGTCCCGTCTCGATGCCGTATAAAGCCGTCAGGATAAGAGTCGCTGCAAGCGCCAGCGCGCTGAACTTTATCAGAATATCCTGTTCAAACAGCCTTTTCGGGATGCATAAGCCGAGGGAAATAAGAAGCAGCACAAGGAGGGGATAGAGGTATGAATTCATGTCGCCGATGTACTTCGTATACTGGATTGTGCCCGTCCACTCCGGGCTTACGGCAAGGTAGTTGTAGTAAGAAATCCCGTAAACGCAGACTATGCCGATGGCGAAAAGGATGAGCACAGTCACGATAATCAGATAATAGTCGTATCTCTGCCTCACGGCTGCACCACCGAGTGAATTCCTGGAACAAGATAAGGCAAAAGATAAGTAAAGATTAATGACGCAAAGCAAGCTATCCCGAGGTAGGCTGTCGTGCTCCACATCTTTTCCCTTGCCACATATATCCTGGCATGTAAGTACGCAGTATAGAGCGCCCACATCATTATAGAGCCTGAGATTATAGGATCCCACCACCATGCACTGCCCTTCCATGCCTCGACTGCCCAGGGGTAGCCGATAAGCATTCCTGCCGTAAGCAGGATGTAACCTATTTTCGCATACCTGTAGGCAATCTCATCATAGAGCTTATCGCGGTTCGTAAGCATGTAAACACATGCCGCAAACGTAATGATGAGCGAGGCGTATGCAATAAAAAGCATGGGAGGATGCGTCCACATATATGTTGAATTATAGTAGAAAGTAATGCGCCCGTAGAAAGTCCCGGCAATCTGGAAAATACTCTCATCCCCAGCCGCGAGGGATGCATACCATCGGGTGATCTCTGCATTCAGTATGGGCAGCGGCTCCCTGAAAGGGTTCGAGAAGAAATATACTATTATGGAGAGAAGGGATAGAATTACACCGAGAAAGGAAACCAGTTCTTTCCTGCGCTGCATCGTTAATACAAATACCATTGAGACCATAGCCAGGAAGTAGAGTTTTTCAGATTCGATCCACAGGGGTACGGCTATGCGGCTGTTCTCAACCGGTATCATCTGCCGCAAGAATACCGGATATTCAATTAAAACGGTATTATAAATCTGTAGGTGGAACCATGCTAAAAAGATAAATCCGAGGATATACAGACCTGCGGTGATATATAAGCATTTTATTAAATAATTATAATATTTCTCTTTTTTCAGGAAATAAAGGATTGAAAAAGCACCCAGCAAAAACGACATTACAAGTATATATGTGATTACAGGCTGTCCAATAAAGCCCAAATATTCCCTTGCAGCCTCATATTCAGAAAAACCCATTACAGCTCGATCTCCTCAATCGGCTTGCCTTCGATTGTTTGGGGTGCAAGCCAGTCGATAATTTTCAAAAGGTCTTCCCTATTCTCTGCAGTTATCTCAACATATACCGAACCCAGGCTTTCCTCACCTGCCGGGAAGTTCACCTTTCCCGTGAAAGCCACCTGTTTATTCAAACGAAACTGTGTTGTATTCCCTGAAATACCAGACATGAGAACATGGCGCGCAGTATCAAGAATCTGCTCCTCCCTTAAACGAAGGTGCAGCGAACGCAGGCCCTCAAGGTTTCCTTCACCGCAGAGCCGCGGGATTCCAAACTCTTCAGTATGAAGTTCAACAGGAAATAAATTGGTTATTGCTTTCTTGACATTTTCCTCGATTTCAGTTGGATAGACCAGTGCAGAGACTTTCAGCGTTACTTTCATAAATCTCTTAGCAATTGTTCCATTTGTTTTCGAAATTTTTCAATAGTGCCGGTATTCTCGATGGTCACATCCGCAGTTTCGATGGCGGAATAAAGTCCCCAGCCTTTTTCACGTTCATCCCGTCTTTTTAATTCCTCCATGCTGCTCATATCGTCTGAACGGGAGCGCCTTTTCACGCGTTCAAACCGCAGTTCAAAAGGAGTGTGAATCGCTATAAGTTTAAAATCATCCCCGAATGTTTTTTTGAAGTAATTTACTTCCTCTATATTCCGTATCCCGTCAACCACTGCCACACGGGAATTCAACGGGATTCTGGGAACACAGCGTTTTGCAACCGCATCCAAGCCCTCTTCCCTGCGAAGCGCAGTTCCCGTGCCTCCGATATTCTCATCCGTGGGAGGAAGACCGCGTTTTGCAGTTTCTTCCCTTACAACATCGCCCATGTTGATAACAGGGATATTAAGGCTTCTTGCTATGGCTGCGGCTTCTGATTTTCCTGATGCCGGCATTCCTACAAATGCAATGAGCTTCATGGGGCGAGTAAATCTTGCTTGAAGATATTAAATCTATGTAATGTTTATATGGAAATAAGTCCAGAGTATAGTATATATGGCAGATGCAATAGCAAAGACTCCTGTTACCGGGGGCACGATAAAAAAAGACTCTGAGGCTGAGATAAAAGAACTTCAGGAAACCCTTGAGTCGCTGAAAAACCAGATAAAAGAGATGCATTCAAGGCTTCTTGAAGCCGCTGTTCTGAATAATAAATATATCCAGACCGTTCAGGAATATCAGAAACAGATAGAACAGTTGAAGAAGCCGCCGTTGTTCATTTGCAGTATTGTTGAAGTGCTTGATGATATGGCACTATTAAGACAGCACGGAAGCAATCAGGAAGTGGTGACCAAGATACCCGATGAGCTTATCCCGGAGATAGAAACAGGAGCAAGAGTTGCTGTTACAGGAAACCTTGCAATTGTAAAAGTATTGTCAAGATCCGTTGACGTCCGTGCACGGGTAATGGAACTGATAGAAGCTCCGGATGTGGATTACAACATGATAGGAGGCTTGCAAAAGCAGATCGAGGAAGTCATAGAAACGCTTGAACTTCCGCTCACAAACCCTGAGCTTTTTGCTGAGGTGGGGATTGAACCTCCCCACGGAATACTGCTTTACGGTCCTCCCGGGAACGGCAAGACCCTCATAGCAAAAGCCGTGGCGCACAGGGCTAAAGCCACTTTTATCAGGATGAGCGGGAGTGAGCTTGTGCAGAAATACATAGGAGAAGGGGCAAGGCTTGTAAGGGATGTGTTCAACATAGCAAGGGAAAAAGCTCCGAGTATCGTTTTCATCGATGAGATAGATGCCGTGGGAAGCAGAAGAACCTATGACGGCACCACGGGTTCCTCGGAAGTAAACAGGACGATGGTTCAGTTGCTGGCTGAACTTGATGGCTTTGATACGCGTGGAGATGTGAGAATAGTTGCAGCCACAAACCGCATCGACCTTCTCGACCCTGCGCTATTGCGGCCCGGAAGGTTTGACAGGATAATCGATATACCATCGCCTGATGCCGAAGGGCGTAAGGAAATATTTAAGATACATACACGAAACATGAAACTTGAAAATGTTGATCTTGAAGAGTTAACAAAAATAACTGAGGGGTTAAGCGGCGCTGAATTAAAGGCAATCGTTACAGAGGCAGGGATGTTTGTAATCAGGCGAAGAGGCAAAGCTGTTACCATGCAGGACTTCAAGGATGCCTATAACAAGATAATAGTCAAGGAAACGAAAGAGGAAGTAGCGGGGATGTTCGTGTAAGTGAAAAAGACTACAAATCCCTTACAAGGCGAAAGCCGGGGCATCGGCGTGGACTGCCTAATTAATATGGAAAATCTTCTGGATGATAAACCTCAATCGGTAAATTTTCATCTTTCAATTTTAAAATAAAGTCCTCATTGTCAAGAGATAAAAGAATCGAGTACGAGTCCAGAGCGGTTTGTAAGTATAAGGAATCGGTTGAATATATCCTGTGCACAGCCCCAGTTATTCCAGCCTTTTTGCAGAATTCTTTATCGCATGCGGTAAACCAGGAAACAATATTTTCAACCTCAATAACTCTGTTTGCTCCAGATTTTATGCCGACATTTCTGCCAATAGCGTTTCCAATTTCCGCAAGAAGAACTGTTGGTTCTACAAGCAAAAAATCAGAACCTATCCGAGAAATTATATCTGTGCACTTATCGCTCTACTTTTCATTCCCTTTTGTCTCGCTAATAAAGATGTTTGAGTCAAGAGTAAGCAACTTTAGCATTCAGTAGCCTCTTGCATGTCTCCGCATTGCTCTGACTTCCTCTACTGCCGATAATCTCCCCTTCCAGAGAGTTCTAATCTCGCTCGAGGATCTAAAATATCTTTTAAGTGCATCCTTTATTTTCTTGGTATTGGCATCGATTATGCGAGGCGTAGGGGGTTTTTCAAGCTCAGATATTTTAGATTCAAGAGCATCAACTTTCTTAGCTATTGTCTCTACGTCGATATTCATTTCAATCACCTGATTATTATAACTCTTTTATAAGTAATAATACTTAAGCTCTATATGATTGAGTTGAAGCAGTACAAAAATTAACAATTACCTGATTTTTTCCTGTATTTTTTCAGCAATCCCTCTTAGATGCTCGATATTACCAGCTTTATCTTTCTTGTACTTCGCACTTACCGCTGCAAAAACATTGCTTTTTAAGAACAGGAGATTATACGTTGTGCCATCGCTTTGCCTTTTCTTTAAAATAATTGACGCTTCACCTACTGTTTTTGCTTTTACAGGCCTTCCGTAATTGTTCTCCTTTAAATAATTCACGTCTGCATTATATGCCTGGTTTGCCCCGTCGCGATTCTGAAATGTGGTAACCACCTGTATTATTACATCCTTCTTATCCAGCAACAAACCGCTAAAACAACCTTCTGAAAATCCCCAGTTTTTCAATTCCTCTGTTGTGGCATAATTAAAGCACAGTTCTGGCTCTGTTGCAAGTGTGCATACATTTTCATATACTGTTTCCATGCCGTCTCCGGCTTCAGCACGAGTGAGTGCGATATCAATCGATCTTGTCATACACTGCAATAAATGTAAAAGCTGGATATGAAAGTATCGCTGTTTTATTACTCTCTTCCTGCTGTCGGCAGTAAAAAGGTAAACGTGCTGCCTTCTCTGTACCTGCTCTCAACTGTGATCTTCCCTCCGTGCAGCTCCACGAGCTGTTTTGTTATCGCAAGTCCCAGCCCCGTTCCGCCGTATTTTCTGGATATTCCAGAATCAAGCTGTTCGAATTTCTGGAAAAGTTTTGGTATGTCGTCCTCCCTGATTCCTATGCCTGCGTCAGAGATTGAAATTTTTGCCATATTCCCTTCTTTTTTCGCTGATATTGTAACAGTACCCCCGTCTTCCTTGCTGAATTTCAATGCATTGCTAAGCAGGTTGAACAATATCTGCTTAAATTTCTGCCTGTCTGCTTTTATGAGCGACATGGCAGGGTCAAGTTCTTTTTTCAGAACAATATTCTGCCCTGCAGCTTTCTCTTTCATTAGGTATAGCACCTCGTTTATTGTATCTGGCACAGATACATCCTCGAAAGCCAGTTCTATCTTCCCGGCTTCTATTTTTGCAAGGTCGAGAATACCGTTGATAAGATCAAGCAGGTGTTTGCTGCTTGTAAGAGTATTATCCACATAGAACTCCTGTTTTTCGTTCAATCCCCCGTAGGTCTTTTCCTTAAGGAGTATCGAATAACCGATTATTGAAGTAAGAGGAGTGCGCAGTTCATGGCTCATCACGGTCAAAAACTCTGACCTGGCTCTGCTCGCACTCATGAGCCGCTCGTTTTCAAGACGTACTTCTTCTATTTTTTCGCGCTCGGTAATATCATCGATGGCAAGTAGAATCATCTCTGCACCATCCTGGTAGAATGAGCTGGCATTGAGCAGCATCGTCCTTTTTCCTATAATTGGGAATTCGTGGTCAACCCTGAAATCCTTGACATGTTTATTCCTGGGGATAACCTCCTCCAGCAATTTTCTCAACTCAGGAATATCCCACTGGCGGTTCCCAAGTTCATAGAGCAATTTGTCCTTAGTATCTTCTATCGAGACCTTGAATATTTTATAAAAAGCATGATTCGCAGTTTTCACTCTCAGGCTTGAATCGATGATTACAAGGGGTTGAGGTACTGTATCTACAATGCTTTCCGCATAGGTCAGAGCTTTCTGGGTAGCCTGTTCGGCTTTTATGCGCTCGGTCACGTCCACAAGAGATAATACCAGCCTGTCAACTTTCCCTGAAGCTTCCTTGATTGGAGTAAGCGTCCAGTCCCTGTAGGTGGTGCCTCTCCATGGCTGGTCTGGAAACTCAAAGGGCCTGGCTTTGAACTCTACAGCCTCTCCTGTATCTCTAACCCTCTCAAATATTGCCTTGTTTTCAGGGTCAGGGAAAAGCTCGAAATAGTTTTTGCCTATCAGTTCCCCCTTCTTATGCCCTGAACCATCTGCGTATGCTGAGTTCACCCTGACGAAATTGAAATTCGAGTCGAGGTAGGCAAGCTGTGTCCCGGTATTTTCCATGATTATCTGGAGGGTATCACGCTCTTTCTTAAGGTTCATCGCTAAATTTTCTGCTTGCCCGTGCCTTTTCTTTATTTCCTCGATCAGGCGCAGGCGTTCTTTTTCAGCCTGCTTGCGCTCTGTGATGTCCCTGAGTATACCCGATAAGCCGATAATTTTCCCCTCTGTATTTATTATCGGAGAGAAGGTCAAACTCACGTCAACTCTTCTGCCGTCCTTGCGCAGGCGAACCGTCTCAATCCCTGTAATATTTTTGCCCGTTAAGGCATCACGCAAGATCTTTTTCCTCTCGGATTGCAGATCCTTGGGAATTGTTAGCTCATTGAGGTTCTTTCCTATCGCTTCGCTGGTCCATCCAAATATCCTCTCTGCGCCTTGATTCCAGGAGGTAATCCTGTCTTCAAGGTCGATGGTTATGATTGCATCAACTGCACTGTCGAATAGGTTGCGGTATTTTTGCTCGCTCTCCCGCAGCGCCTCCTCGATCAGCTTGCGCTCTGTGATGTCCTGGAATGCATTGGTTAGCAGAATCTCCCCAGTTGAGTTTGTCTGAGTTATTGAGCTTAGAGAGCCCCAGAATACAGTACCATCCTTACGCATAAAGCGTGCTTCAAAATCTTTACCCGTACCCTTTTTAGCGAGTTCAACTAATCTCTTCCTGTCCTCAGGGTCGTAATAGAAAGCAGAAGCAGGTATTTTTAAGAAGGATTCTTTTGAGTCGTAGCCAAATATTTTCAGCATAGTGGAGTTTACTTCAGTTGTTATCCCTTCAAGAGTTGTGATTGAAATGCCGAGAGGAACACTTTCAATCAGACTTTTCAATTCCTCCTTCGATTCCTTATTGCTTTTGGAGTTGTGAGGGGTTCCAGAATTTTCCCCACCGAGTTTTGAATTTTTTTCTTTTTTATTCATTTTATGCAGGTAAACTTCACCTTTCTTCGTTTAATTTTGGTTTGAATTATGATAAGTTTTGTGGAAAACTGAATTGGCTGTGTTTACCTGAGAAATCATCCCTATATCTTGAAATATCAAGTTCCAGTAGAAATAGAGGGGTTGTACATAGCGTTTAAAAATTAATGAACTAATTAGAAAGTTTTAAATACTTTACTGGCATACTCTTATTGGTTGGCATGGTTGGGGTTAGTTGCCCATCTCCCGGATCGGTTATCGCTCCTAACTTTCCTATGTATTAAGATCCCGTATTCAGGAGAGGGGCACACTTCCAGTAATTAAAGTGTGGTTGAACGTTCATTATCCTAAACAAAATATTTTATCTATTTGCAGAGCGTTTAAAAATGAATGGATTTAATAGAAAAATTTAAATACCATTATAACATACGATTACCCTTGCTCGTGACAGAGGAGCAAGGAGTGGGAAATCATCGTGCCCAACCTTTGCATCAGTAACCAGGTGAAGGGCACATTTCCAATAATTAAGATAAAAATAGGAGGTAAAAAGATGGAAGAAAAAAATGAAAACAGAATCGAAACATTGTTGAACGACATGGATAAAGAATTTCGGAGACTTGACCACTTCCAGCGGGCTAAGTTCGCAATAGAGCAGATAAGCGTGTGGCAGCAGAAATTCAATGAGGCAAAGGGTAAAATCCAGAGAGAAAATTTTGTGGATACCATTGCAGCAGCTGAAGTAATAGGCCAGTATCCCGAGATAGAAGCATAGCTTTAATTTTTAAAATTATCAGGCATGATTCGAATTATTTTGCCTCATCCTCATTTTTATTCTTGCCTTTAACTCCCTCGGGTCAAAAGGTTTTACAATGTAATCGTCTATGCCCATTTCCATCGCCCTGAGCTTATCCTCCACGCTGACCTTTGCAGATAATATTATTATAGGCATATTCTTTGTATGCTCATGTTTTTTTAATTCCTCGCATACCTTGTAGCCATCCATGTCCGGCATCATAATATCCAGAATAAGAATGTCAGGTGATTCAGCAAAAACCATTCCCAATGCTTCTTTTCCATTCACAGCTTCTAAAACTTCAAATAATTCCGCAGCAAGCGAATCCCGGATAATGTTTATGACATTCTTATCATCGTCGGCAACCAGCACCTTGACTTTCTTTTCAATTTCTCCTTCTTGTGGTTTTAAAAACCAGACCTTTGCAGGACCTATCTCTTGGTAATCAACCAGATTTTTTTCTTTCAGGCTTTCCAGGTACTTCAGGGCTGTTACCTTGCTCATATTAACCCTGCTCACTATCTCAGTGGTTGTCTGTTTTCCTTTTTTCACAACCCCAAGTAATTCTCTTTCACGCCAGTGCATGTTAATCTTTAAGCCACCCGTTAAAATTTGAATGAATGCTCTATTCATTTATTAACTAATTAATGTTTGCATTGAAAATAAATATTGTTGAATGTGCTTCTAAGCCTGTAATTTTAAAAATGCAGAAGATTGAAAGTATCGCTGTTTAAAGGGATAGAATAAAATAGATAGAGTAACTTATTAATATCCCATATTATATTTGTATCGAGGAGGCTTAAAATGTTTAAGGCAGTAATTGGCGCTGAAAAACTAAAGGATTCAATAGAATCGATATCCACACTGGTGGATGAAGCGAAGTTTAAACTTACGCCTGAGGGTATATCTGTCAGGGCTGTAGATCCTGCCAATGTCGCCATGGTGAGTTTCGACCTTGCAAAAGATGCCTTTGATTCCTTTGAAGCGACAGAGGGAGAATTAGGCATCGACCTGACAAAATTGAACGGGGTAATGGAAATGGCAGATAAGAGCGACAATATTGAACTTGAGCTTGACGAGAATGCCCATAAACTCGTTGTCAGAATGCGCGGACTTGCCTACACCATGTCCCTGCTTGACCCCTCTTCTATCAGGAAGGAACCAAAAGTCCCTGCCCTTGACCTGCCTGCGCGCATAGTTATCAGGGGCGAGGATATGAAACGGGCGATTAAAGCTGCTGAAAAGGTGAGCGATTATATGTCCATAGGGGTAAAAGGAGATGTTTTCTTTATGGAAGCCGAAGGGGATACGGATAAGGTGCTGGTGGAGATGACCAAAGACCAGCTAATAGATATCCAGCCGGCAGAAGCCAGATCCTTATTCTCGCTTGACTATCTCTCGGACATGAGCAAAATCGTGGGGAAAGCCAATGAGATTACAATCGATCTTGGAAAGGACTATCCCCTGAAGCTTCGGCTTAAGATAGCCGAAGGGCATGGCGAGGTCAGTTATATGCTGGCTCCCAGGGTTGAATCCGAATAAGCATGGATGTTTTCAAGTTTGCTTATTTTCCATTTGTTAACGGCGCGGTAAAATATGTAGAAGCTCTGGATTTCAAACTCGATGAGCTTTTTTCTGAAAGGGCGTTCGAACAGGTTCGATTGCGGGGAAAAGAGCGCGTACTTTCCGCCCTCGGGGAGGGAATCGCAAAGAATGAATATCCTGACACGGTGAGTGCGGAGAAAGAGCTGCTCTCGTACCCTGTAGCAAGGATACTTGTTTCGTGCATAAATGACAATTATCTTATCCGACGGTATGCCCTTGCTGAAGCAAAATATGCCCATGAGCAGGTAAAACAACTCTCAGGTGATGATCTTAAAGAGCTTGCAGAGGATTTTAATATCTCCGCTGTGCTGGATGAGCGGTCAGTGGTGATGCATTTTACCGACTATATCCGCTTTGCAAATGCTATCCATGAACCTAAATGGAAGCTCGTAAACAGGAATATGGACCACGGGAATGTAACTCTCATCAGGGAGGATTTCTCGCGCATCCTGGAAGAGGCTATCAGGAAAAGGATTGAATCAAACCTGCCTGTAGACGTACCTCCCACGATATGTTCAAAACTTCAAAGCTACATTGGCGAAATCCGTAATGCCCTGACATCACGCAAATCAGAGTTCAGCATTGAGGAGTTCAAGGAAATAATGCCGGATTGTTTTCCCCCGTGCATGGTTCATGCGCTTTCAAATGCCAAAGCTGGCGTGAATCTCCCCCATTCGATGCGCTTCGCCCTTGTCTCTTTTCTGCTCAATATAGGAATGAATGCCGAAGGAATTATTGAACTTTTCAAGGTCTCGCCTGATTTTGATGAAGAGCGCACAAGGTATCAGGTAATGCATATCCACGGCGCCACAGGTACTGCCTATACTTCCCCTTCGTGCGCCACCATGATAACGTACGGGAATTGTTTCGGGAAGGAGGCGCTGTGTGAGCGGATTTCGCATCCGTTGAACTATTACCGGAGGAAGGCATGGATACTGAAGAAAGGAAAACCTGACGGGAATTGACATTAACGGCGAACATTTAGAAATCTTTTTATCTCGCCAATCTATCAGCACGTCCCATGAAAAAATTTTTGATAATTATAGTATTATTAATTTTGGTCTCAAACACCGCCTCTGCGGTCTCAGAAATCACATTAAACGATGTCAAAAAACCACAAAGCGCCATCCTTTTTATCGTTGACGGTTTCGGCTCCTCGTATTATTATCCTGAACTTACACCCATCGCCCTCGATGGCGGTGAAATACCCAAAGCAATAACACAAAACCTTTCCTTCGGGGCAAGGGTAATAAACATTAAAACCCCAACCCCTGTCACCGGAATAGCGCATTCGGTGATAGTCACAGGCGATTCGAAAGCAAACGAGGAAATCGTTGGCTATCCTGATGCGACCATTTATGATATCACAAGGCAGCACGGCTTCGTTAATCTTGCAGTAATGGAAACCGGCGATTTTTCGAACATGAGGGCGGAGCAGGATATAATCCTGTTCGCGGAGAATAATTCACTTGACAAGCCACTGATTTCTATCCAGATAAAAAATGCGCCCTCGGGTGTTTATGAACTGATGTATGACTGGAAGATGAAAATGCCTTCATATCTGAACAACCTATCCGGGACAGAGAAGTATGCTGCTTACAATAAATGGAGCATCGACGCTGCCAATGCAGTTGCTGGCGCCATGATAGAAAACCACCCGAATCAAAAATTCCTGCTCACAGTGAATGTGGGAGAAATAGATAGCGGTGGTCACAATCTCGGGAATGATGATTACGTGAAGTTAATCGAAGACCTGGACCGGGATTTTTATCCTCTGTACAGAACCGCTTCCGATAACAATATCGCTTTATTCTTAACCGCCGACCACGGAATGTCTTTCGCCACGAAAAACGCACGAAGGGGCGGGCATTCGGGTGATAAATACGTTTCAAAGCAGGAAAGCCTGAGGATACCTCTCGTCATACTTTCCCCAAATGCGGTATCCGGGGTTGTATCAGGAGAATACGGACAGGAGGATATTGCTCCCACTCTCCTGAGCGTGCTTGACCTCCCCAATCATCTCCAGTATGCGGATGGTAAAACCATCAATATAAAAAATTACGCCAGCATATTCATAAAAGCGGATTCGCAGTATACAGTTTCATTATGGAATGACGGCGGGAAACTATCTGAAAGCCAAGATTCCGAGCTTGTTTTTGCAGGACTGCCCTTGAATACGAGTTATACACTGAAAGCCGCTGGTGCAGGAGGAACGTATGAGGAGCACGTATCGCTTGACTCGGATAAAGAATTCAATTTTAAGAGTGCAGAGGCAGGTCTTGGCATCAGGAATATTATTGCGATTATTCTAATATTGATTGTAATTATCGCTGGAATAATAATCATAAAGCGGATTAAGTAGTCGTTTGCATGGGCGGGCACCGCTTATCCGCATACGAACAGAATACGCAGCAATCGCCTTCCTCAGGTCTTATGACAACCCGCATTTCCTGCACTGATAAAAGACAAGGCAGCTATCCCGCGGCATTGTTTCCTTGCGGGAATAGCCGCACTCAGGGCAGGTTATGGTTGCTTCGTATGATATCACGAATAAGCCTTTTCTGCATGCTGGGCGATGTCCAGACCCACTGCTTCCTCTTCATCGCGAACGCGCAAGCCAATGGTTGAGTCGATAACCTTCGAAAGAATAAAGGTCGCCACAAAAGCGTAGACCGAGGTCGCTACGACCGCTATCAATTGTGTCACGACCTGCCCTGCATGGTTATCTATCAAACCTGAACCTGCCGGATTTACTAAAGTTGTCGCAAATATGCCCACGGCAATTATACCCCATATTCCGCCTATGCCGTGGCATGCCCAGACATCAAGGGATTCGTCCACGTTCTGTTTCATCCTGAAAAGCATTGCGTAATAGCATATCACTGCAGCTACAGCACCTATTACCATGGCTGCAAGAGGTGTGACAAAACCAGATGCCGGCGTAATTGCAGCAAGTCCTACAACTGCGCCTGTTGCCATACCAAGGGCAGTTGGTTTTTTGTAATACCAGCCCAGCAGCGTCCATGTCAGCGCGCCAACGGCTCCGGCTGTATTTGTTGCCACAAATGCGCTTGCGGCGACTCCATTACTTGTGACTGCGCTGCCTGCGTTAAACCCGAACCAGCCAAACCACAGAAGCGCTGCGCCCAGCATGGTTATGGGTATGCTGTGAGGCTCCATCGTATATTTTCCAAAATCCTTGCGCGCACCTATCACCAGGGCAATTGCGAGAGCTGACATTCCGGCGCTTATGTGCACCACTGCACCGCCGGCGAAATCTAGCACTCCAAGGTTGTGAAGCCATCCTCCTGCGCTCCAGACCCAGTGCGCTATGGGGTCGTAAACAAGAGTAGCCCAGAGAAAAGAGAATATCAGGAAAGCACTGAACTTTATTCGCTCAACGAATGCACCGGTAATCAGAGCGACTGCGATTATGGCAAACATCGCCTGGAATATCATAAAAGCAAGTGCAGGGATGGTAGTAGCGTAATTATTAGGCTCCTGACCTACGCCAATGAGCCCGGCCCAGTGAAGGTTCCCGATCACGCCGCCCACATCAGGTCCGAAGGCAAGGCTGTAGCCAAAAAGCACCCACTGCACGCTTATCAGCGCCAGGATTGCAAAGCTTAATATTATCGTTGAGATGGCATTTTTCTTTCGCACCATGCCTCCGTAGAAAAGACCTACTCCAGGAATCATTATCATCACGAGCGCTGCGCTGGCAAGAACCCAAGCGGTATCGGCTTTGTCTATTTGCGGCGCGGCTGCATACGCTGCATCCGCCAGTACTAACAGTGGAATTGCTGACAGCAAAATATACTTCAAATAGTGTAGAGGGCTTTTGATATTCATTTTTTCATCTTCCATGCTATAAGAATACGGATACCTACTGAATATTAATTACATATAAACTTAACTCAAACAAACCATTCCGATTTTTAGCTTTTCCTTGCTATATATATCCCGTCCACAACCCTTTCCATCCTCACAAAAACATCTATTCCCACAGGGATTCTATCGGCATCCAGAATTGTAACCACCCTGTCCCTAGCAACTGCAAGCTTCTCCCCCTTCATCCAGCCCGGGCCCACTACTTTGACCTTCACCCTTTCATACCTTTTGAAAACACGCGGCAGAGCTTTACACTGGAAACTTCCAAAATCCTGCGGCGCCAGAACAATCTTTGTATTATAGATTTTTTCCCACTCCTTGAGCCTGGAATAGAATACCTGCCAGCCCATTACCTCTATATTCGGTTTTCTTCCGTACCTGTGGGGCAGGAACTTCTGTATGCCCAGCGCAGGCCATTTTTTCCCTGCACCTATTTCGCAGGCAAACTGGATTAGTTTTGGTATCTCATCATCGTTAATGCCGGGAAGCCACACTGGGGCGACGAGAAGGTCGATAGCAGAGCTTTTAGCGATGTATTCAGCATTCTCAAGAACCTCATCTATATTGTAAGATTTAGTCCCTGCAATCCTCCTCGCAAGCTCCGGGTCAAGCGACTCGATGGACATATTTATCCTTGAAAGCCCGGCATCTTCAAGTTCATCTATAAGTTCAGTGTTCAGCAGCGTGCCGTTGGTCTGCATGGATACTGTCCTGACATGCCTGTTCCCCGATAAACCAGATACAAGCTCAACAATATGAGGGTACATCAGCGGCTCCCCGACCGTGTCGATGTGTGCCTCGATTTCGTTAATTTCCTTGTAAGAAGCCGCCCAATCAAATGCAGCGAGTAATTGCGGAAGGTCAACCATGTACTCGGATATCCTGCGCCTTGAATGAGGACCAGCATCGGTTGAGCAGAAGATACAGGATAATGGACATTCGCTGATGGGGCGCACCTGCAGCACATTCGTTCCGCGGTCGATGATTCCAAAAGCTATGCAGCCGAAAAGAGGCAAATCGCGGATGAGGATATTATGACATCTTGCCATTTTCTACCAATATACATCCCATGCATCTCTTTTTCCCGCAGAATTGTTTTCCGTATTCCACGATGAGGGCATGAAATTCCTTGTAAAGGGGAACATCCTGAGGAAGCGACTCTTCGAAAAGCGACTGCAATTTCCTGTAATCACCCTCAATTCCCAGACATCTGCACATCCTCTTTGTATAAGCATCGATTACGAATCTGGGCTTGTCTGCTGCATATAATACGATGCTATCAGCCGTTTCATCCCCAATACCAGGAAGAGACAGAAGCATATTGCGAAGTTCATCCGCAGGTTTTTCAAGGATTCGGGGATGTTCAAAAAAAAATGCTGAGATATTTTTTACCCTCCGGGCTTTCTGCCTGTAAAACCCCGTGCACCTGATGCGCTCCTCCACGTCTTCAATATCAGCCTTTGAAAGAGGTTCTGGCTCCATCAATCCCCGCTCTTTCAGGTTCAGGATTGCCCTCTCTACGTTCTCCCATTTGGTCTGCTGGGTGAGCACGGCGCCCACCACGACCTCGAAAGGTGTGTCTGCAGGCCACCAGTGCCTGTGCCCGAATTCATCTAAAAGTCTATTGTAAATCTCGAAGAGCCTTATTGCTGAAATCATAAAGGGTTACGCCCCTTTATGACGTATAGGGGATGTGAAACATCCCCTTCCCGAGTCACGCCTCGGGAGGGCGTGTCCACGTATGGCGAAGCCATACGTGTGCGCGGTGTAAACTGACGCAACAGTTTTTGATAAAACTTTCTTAAAGTTTTTCATACAAATTTAACGCCGAGGTCAAAGAGCCCGTTTCGAATCGCAAGGTTGATCAAAAATGGTGTCAGGGACTCGCTCATATACGAAGAGGCAAGACTTCCCCCATCAAGAGGACGAAGATTCTTTATTTCCTTCGTTAACCCCATCACGGTTTTTTTCGCATCCTCATCATCGCCGCAAACAACAACATCATAGTCAAGGCTCAATTCAGGATGTGCCAGTTTCTTTGCAGACACATTATGGTAAGCCGATACAATCTTTACACCCTCTGGAAGGATATCCCTTATCTCAAGTGCGGCGCTGCCCTGCTTTGGAGGCGTATATTCAAACCATTTATTTTTTTTCATTGGTACTACAAGTGAGATTACAATCTGCTCCTTAAAACACGGCTTCAGGTTTTTTAACATCGCCACCACGCCCTGGTACGGGACTGAGAGCACTACAACATCAGCATCGCCGATAGCGGTTTCATTCCCGCATCCTGTAATGCCGCAGCACAGCAGCCCTTTAGTTGAAAGCGTGCCTTTATATTCTTCCGCTGCTCTGACCGCCCTGTCAATCTCACGCGAACAAACCATTATATCATGTTTTGCTGCCCACCGAAGCGCGAATCCTTCCCCTATGCTGCCTGTGCCTCCGAGTATTGCTATCTTCATAATTTTTACCTTTCCTTTATTATTCTGCGCAACATATGCATATTTTCCCTGTGCATGGACACGATAAGGTCGCTCATGATAGCAAAAATGAACATCTGAATCCCGGTAACGATGAGAAGCGTTGCGAGGATGGTAAGAGGAATATGGGTAATGTTTTTCAGCCATTCGTCAACGACATAGATACCAATGGCTAAGCCTCCTAGAGTAAGAAACCCTCCAATTAAATTGAAATAAAAAAGAGGATTGTGTGTTTTCGCAAGCAGGTATATGGTAGATGCGATTCTGAAACCATCCCTGATAGGTTGCAGTTTTGTGGCAGCACCGCTTACCCTTGCAAGGTAAGTTATGGGTACCTCGACTATTTTCAGGTCTTTTTTCACGCATTCAACCGTAATTTCGGTTTCAACCTCAAAACCTGTTCTGTTCAATTCAATCTGTTTAACAGCAGTATTGTTAAAGGCTCTGTAACCCGAAAGTATGTCCTCAAGCCAGACACCATAGGCAAAGCCGAACATCTTGTTGAGCAATCTGTTCCCCAGAAGATTCAAGCGGGTAAATGCGCCTTTCTGATAGTTTGCAAACCTGTTTCCAATCACATGGTCGGCTATTCCTGCGATAACTGGTTCAAGAATTTTATCAACCTCTTCGGGGAGATACGTTCCATCTCCATCCAGCATTACCACATATTCACTTGTTATTGACTGGAATGCCTGGCTCACAGCCTGTCCTTTTCCTGTCCCGCTCTGGATTATAACCTTTGCGCCTTCGTTTTGTGCCTTCTCCACTGTATCATCGGTACTGTGACCGTCGATGACAAGAACATTTGAATAACCCAATGATTTAAATTCCCTTACCATCCCGCCTATTGTCTTTCCCTCATTGAGTGTGGGAATTAATATGCAAACATCTTCTTTATTCATTTTCTATCCTTTATTCATTCTGTTTATACATAATAGTTAGGATTTCCTACCTGCATAAACTGTAACTATTCCAAAAGTGAGGTCATAAGATTCAATATCTATCAGACCCGCTCCTTTCATAAGTTCAACAAACTCATTCCTTTGCGGAAATGCCGTCACAGAAGATGGGAGATAACTGTATGCGTCCTTCTTTTTAGAAACCAAGGCGCCTATGAAAGGTAATATCTTATGAAAATAAAGATAATAAATCGATTTGAAAGCTTTATTCTCTGGCAAAGAAAACTCAAGTACGACTACTTTTCCACTTTTTTTGACAACGCGGTTCATCTCAGATAATGCTTTTTTGATATCCGCCACGTTCCTGATTC
Organism: Candidatus Methanoperedens sp.; assembly: GCA_027460525.1. Taxonomy (NCBI): domain Archaea; kingdom Methanobacteriati; phylum Methanobacteriota; class Methanomicrobia; order Methanosarcinales; family Candidatus Methanoperedentaceae; genus Candidatus Methanoperedens; species Candidatus Methanoperedens sp. The sequence goes on along the minus strand of JAPZAS010000004.1, from coordinate 19,507 downwards.
CGAAAGCAACGATAGCGCCATTAAAAGTTCCATCCTTAAAAGAAAGATTCTCAGCGTCGTTCTGGACGCAGTAGACATTCTTTATATTCTGTTTTTTTATTTTTTTGAGACATAATTGCAGCATTTCTTCACAAAAATCCGAGGCGATTACGTTGCTTTTTTTTGAAACTTCTACTGCCACATCACCTGTTCCTGAACAAACATCAATTATATATCCGTGTGGCAGTAAAGCTGCTGCGAACCTTCGCCAGTATTTATCACGTCCCATGCTCAATAAACGATTGAGAAAATCGTAGCGATGGGAAATGCCGGCAAACATTTTCTGGATATATTCTTTTTTTTGCAACTTACCTCTTTTATTTATGTTTTTGTGGCTGTACCAATTTTCCACCTTTGTATTTGAATTTTCGCATCTTGAACTAAAAATCAATTAACCAAAACCTATAACTTATCTCGATTCCAAGAAGATGACATGAGTAAAGAGAACAGCCAGGATATTAAACCAGAGGTAATGCGTATCATCCTTAATATATCCAAGAGTCTGGCTAAAGAGAATCAGGGCGCTCTTTTCATCATAGCAGACCGGGATAAAATCGAAGGGAATTACCGCTTCCACTATCCTCAACTCCAGTTTGCCGGTAATCTCCTGAGCAAGGGAATGGATGCTGTGGTAGAAAAACTTGCCATGCTCGACGGCGCTGTGATTTTAACACCTGAAGGTGAGCTGATTGCATACGGTTCAAGGATATTGAAATCAAAAACGCTGCTCGGTTTTGGGACGAGACACGCAGCCGCTCATGGTATTACATTATTTGATGATTCGTTCACTGCAGTACTTATATCAGAGGAAAGCGGATGGATAAAAGTCTTCCAGAAAGGGGAGGTAGTTCTTGAAACCGACTCCGTAGCTATCGAGCCATCCACGCTCGATAAGGTTTCCCGTTTTCTCACAAACCATGACATGGCACTGCTTGCAAGCGCGGGAATAGCCGCAGCCGCTGGTGTTGCTGCGCCGGCGATACTGGTAGTGGGCGGCGCATACATGGTGGTGAAAACCGCAGGTTCTATGATTTCTTCTGCCTTAAAGAAAGAAAAGAAGTGATATGATCCATTTCACCAAACTCCAAGGCAACGGGAATGATTTCATTCTCATAGACGAATATAAAGGAGAGACAATATCTGAAAAATCCGCTTTTGCATCAAAATATTGTGACCGCCGTTTCGGAATAGGGGCGGACGGCGTGCTGTATCTTGGAAGCTCGTATAAAGCTGATATCGGGATGCGGATTTTTAATCCGGACGGTACTGAGGCTGAGATGTGCGGCAACGGCATACGCTGTCTTGTGAAGTATGCGCTGGATGAAGGGTATGTCAGAGAGAATGCCAGCGTTGAAACACCTGCAGGCACTTTATCGGTCAGCTCCCGGATTGATGACAGGACATGGGTGAAAGTCGATATGGGAAAACCACAATTTACAAGGGAAAAAATCCCTTCAAAAGGAAGCGGGGAATTTCTCGATGTGTCTCTCCATGGAAATAAAGTCTCGGCGGTAAATACCGGAGTTCCACATGCTGTAATTTTTGTGGACTCTTTTAATGCCGATTTGATGTCGATAGCGCCCAGGATTCGCTATGACCCTGTTTTTCCAAAAGGTACAAACGTGAATTTTGTGGTTGTGAACTCAAGCAACGAGATTACAGTACGTACATACGAGCGCGGAGTGGAAGCTGAAACTCCGAGCTGCGGCACAGGTGCAGTGGCATGCGCAGCAATGGCTCACAGGCTTGGCAAAACAGAAAAAAAAGTAAAGGTGAATACAAAGGGTGGAGAATTGAGAATAACCCTTACAGAAGATGGTGCTTTTATGGAAGGCCCAGCAGAGCGGGTGTTTGAGGGTACGATTCTTTGAGTATATAGACCATCATCAATAAATTTAAATTTAAGTGCCGCCTAATAGGTGTGATGTTGCATCATATTATCTCAATGAGGGATTTTTCGCGGGATGAGATTGATGATATTCTAACAAGGGCAAGGGAATTTGAACCTATAGCAAGAGGAAAAAAATCCACCCTGCTTTCAGGAAAAATACTTGCCACCCTTTTCTATGAACCCAGCACACGCACGCGCCTGTCCTTCGAGACTGCCATGAAGCGGCTCGGCGGGGAGGTTATCGACCTCGGCTCGCTTGAGACAAGCTCGGTAGCGAAGGGGGAAAGCCTTGCAGACACCATAAGGGTTGTAGGAAACTATGCAGACGCCATCGTTTTGCGACATCCCAGAGAAGGCTCAGCCCGGATGGCGGCAGAGTACTCAAATGTCCCGATAATCAATGCAGGCGATGGAGCAGGGCATCATCCCACGCAGACGCTGCTTGACCTTTATACCATAATGCGGGAGAGCAGTCTTTCCTCGCTAAAAATTGCGCTTGTGGGCGACCTGAAGTACGGCAGGACTGTCCACTCGCTTGCTTACGCCTTGTCACTCTATCATGCCAGCATGACCCTCATCTCGCCAGTGCAGCTCAGGATGCCAGATGTGATTAAAAAAGACCTGAAAAAGCAGGGCGCCAGCCTGAGCGAGACTACGAACATAGAGGATGTGATCGGGGATATTGATGTATTATACGTAACACGGATACAGAAGGAACGCTTCCCTGACCCGGCTGAGTACCTGAAAGTTGCGGGCAGCTACAGTGTCACGGAGGAATTATTGAAAAAGGCCCGCGATAAACTCATAGTGATGCATCCGCTTCCCAGACTTCAGGAGATTGACCCCTCGGTCGACAGGACAAAATACGCACGGTATTTCCAGCAGTCTTTCTACGGCGTACCGGTCAGGATGGCGCTTCTTGCGATGGCAATGGAGGCGATATGACTGAGAAGGAGATGAGAGTGCGCCCGATAAGGCACGGCACTGTGATCGACCACATCACAGCAGGTCAGGCGCTCAATGTGCTTCGCATACTCGGAATATCGGGCACCACGACTGCTGTTGTCAGCGTGGCTATGAACGTACCCAGCGGGGTTCTCGGGTCAAAGGATATAGTAAAGGTTGAGGACAGGGAGCTTGAAGAGGAGGAGGTTGACAGGATTTCGCTGATTGCTCCGGATGCCACGATCAACATCATCCGTGATTTCGAGGTGATAGAGAAATACAAAGTTGATCTGCCAGAACATCTTGAAGGCGTGGTGAAATGCTCCAACCCTAACTGCATCTCCAATACAAGCGAGCCTGTTATTTCAAAGTTTGCGGTGAACAAGAAGCCAGTTGAATTGAGGTGCATTTACTGCGATCATGTGATTTCCGAGGGGATTGCGGAGCATTTGATTTAGGGTGCAAACCTTAATTTAAGAAAAAAGACTATATCATCGCATGGATGAGAACACCGTAAACAGGACAAAGGCTGCCATCAACGCTCTGATTGACGTGGAGCAGTTGTGGATTGAGAATACTCCTAACTACAACCTCACGACGCAGGAACTGCTTGTTCTCAAAAAAAGGCTTGAGAGGGCTATGGAAAATGTCTCGAAGATTTACGAGGAGAATAAGCCCAAAATGCAGGCGGCAGAGGACGAGATAAAGAAGATGCATGAGGGGAAGAAAAGGAAGTAGGCGCGTCTTGGTTCGGATTTATGAACAAAAAAGAGAAGGAAGAATTCAGGAAAAAGGTCAGGGAGACCACTGAAAAAGAAATTATAAGGGATGCTTTGCGGGCGAGGAAATTTTCAGGTGCTGAAACCCTTGAGCAGAGCATTGATCTCATTGATTTTGCTTTACGGATAAGAAAGATGCGCGATGAGAAGTGTTGACGAAATATTATATTGCCGGAGATAATCGATAGGCTGAGGTTATATACAGGCCACTTACATTGTGCGGGGTATACCGTGACACAAAACCCAACCATCACCTATTTATATCAAGTAAACTTTAGCGAAATCAAGTTTAATTGATTTGGTGAGCATAAATGCACATCTCAGACGGGATTCTGGAGCCGCAGTGGATTTTATTCTGGTATCTGATATCAGCAATATTTATCGCCCTCGGTTTGCGGATAATCAATGCGCGTATCAGGGACAATCCATCGTATCTTCCCAGGGTTTCACTGATTGGCGCCGTGGTTTTTGTTATCTCGGTATGGCACATCCCTGTGCCTGTGACTGGTTCATCCTCCCATCCAGTCGGGACTCCTCTGGCTGCAATTATCATAGGACCATTTGCTACAGTCGTGATAAGCGCGATTGCCCTGTTCTTCCAGGCATTCGTAGGTCACGGCGGTTTAACCACCATCGGCGCGAACACGTTTTCTATGGGAATTGTGGGAGCATTTAGCGGCTATCTTGTATACAGGATGCTGAAAAATATCTCTCCTTTGTGGTTTTCCGCTGGAATGGCAGGATTTGTGGGAAGCATCTTAACTTACCTCATGACAGCTTTTGAGCTTGCGCTTTCCCTGAACCCTGAAAATGTGATGCACTACTGGAAATTGTATTCCCTGGGTTTTATCCCCACACAACTGCCTCTTGCATTTGCTGAATTCGCATTCACAGGATATGTGATAAAATATATATCCGAGACAAAACCAGAAGTGGTTGCGCCAGCCGGTGTTTTTCTTGACAGGTTCACAAAAACAGCTCTATTGTTAATGATATTAATCGCATCTGTTATTGCAGCGGGCGCTTACATCGGTTACTCAGGAGGGGGAAGTATGGCAGGGACTGACGGCACTATAGAAGCGCTCGCCGCTCCTGCAGCAGCCCATGATGGAATAGGGGTGAGATTGATGGCACGTTTTGGTGAACCATTGGGTTTTGCTCTTGTGGGTATAACAGGAGGTCTCTTTACAGGATATTTCTGGAACGCATGGAGGAAAAACTGATGCTGGAATGGCTTACCCGCGACCCCTTGAACGGAGTCGTAATCACCCTGACTTTTTTTATCTCTATGATTATAGGCAGATATCTTGGAAAAAGAAGACAGCAACCCGAATGCAGAGGCAAGATTGTTGATTCCAGAATTAAAATCCTTGTATCGTTCCTCCTGATTACTGCCGCAACCTTGATGAAACACTGGTATTTTCCAATCGCCATATCAATACTGTGCATTCTTTTTGCGGCAAAACTCGATGTAATCAGGGATTACAGTAAAAAGCTTTTTTTTCCGTTGGTTTTAGCTTTATTTATTTTCGCGCTCCAGAGTTTTACCTATGGTGCAAATACAATTAATGTGGGGATCGTTTCGGTATATTCAGAGGGAGTTGAGTATGGTTTTCTAATATTCTCGCGGGTGTTGGCTTCTGCCTCTATCCTGCTGCTCCTTGTAATCACAACTTCCGAGAGCGAGCTGCTTGAAAGCATGCGCTACTTTGGGGTTCCAAAAACCATGCTTGAGATTTCCTCGTTCATGGCACGCTACATCAAGACGTTTTCAAGCGAGGGGAAAAAACTGAAACTGGCGCAGGAATCACGGTGCGGCTTTTCAAAGAATGCGGGGTTCACGAAGAAAATGCACAACATTGCCTCGATATCAGGGGCGCTCATCACGCGCGCATTTGCAAGAAGTGAAGAGGTTTACAGAGCCATGCTCTCGCGGGGCTGGAAGCCTGATTTGAGGTATTCGATAGAGACCCGACCATTAAATAAAAGAGATTTGATTATGGGAATTATGTTATCTTCTGGGATTTTCGTACTGCTTGGACTTGACAGGCTGGTGTGGTAGAATGAACGCTATAAGAACAATCGGACTTGAATATACGTATGCCGACGGGACAAATGCCCTGTCAGGCATAAATTTTGAAGCAAAGGAATACGAAAAAATTGCCGTGCTCGGACCAAACGGAAGCGGAAAAACCACGTTGTTCTATCACTTCAACGGCTTGATCAAACCCACATGCGGGGAGGTACTGATATTCGGTGAAAATATCAGCAAAACCAATATAGATGAGGTGAGGAAACGTGTGGGGCTAATCTTCCAGGAGCCAGACAGCCAGTTATTTGCACCTACTGTTTTTGAAGATATCGCTTTCGGTCTCAAAAATCTCGGACTGGACACAAAGGAAACCAAAGAAAGGGTTTCAAAGGTGCTGCACAAATATGAGATAGAAAGCCTTTCTGGAAGAAATCCTGCCAACCTGAGCGGGGGACAGAAAAAAAGAGTGGCTATTGCAGGTGTTGTTGCGATGGAGCCTGATGTCCTTGTGCTGGATGAACCCACTTCAGGCATGGATGCAGGCGGAATTACGGACACCATGGAGATCCTGGATGAATTAGGCGATGAAGGGAAAACAATCATCATATCAACCCATGATTCTGACCTCGCTGCATCCTGGGCTGACCGCGTGTATATACTCAATAAAGGAAAGGTTTTCAGGTCAGGTGCCCCAAGACATATTTTTGCAGATGAAAAACTGATTGCAGATGCTGGATTGAGGCAGCCTGTCATTGTCCAGACGTATCGTGAATTCAAAGCGCGCGGCATATCAAAAGGAGAGGTCCCGCTCACTGTTCTTGATTTTATGGAATCTGTTGATGTGAAGGTAATGAATATCAGGTGTGCAATAGCAGGGTGCGATATAAAAGCGGGCGATGAGGTCTGCCTTGAGATCAAGGACGGCATGCTGGCTGCAAACAAAAGTTCAAAAGGCGTAGCTGGAAAAGCCTTATTTGACGGGAAAAAAGGCGAGGATATTGCTGTAAAAGACGTGGTAGGGGACTTGCGTCAACTGGCCGGTAATATCACCATAATCAGGGTTCCTGGAATAATTGAAGGGGGATCGAGGGCTGCGCATCTGGACAGGGTACGTGATATACTTTCTAAAAATGAGCATCAAAAAATAGGTGCTATGGGCACATCTGCAAAGGTATTGATGAACAGGATGGGAACCAGATGCGATTTCGAGTTTGATGTAATCCAGTCAGGCATACTCGCTGCCTTGCGGGGTTTTGATGTGACCATTTTCGCATCGGGTGGGATGGCTGAGCGGGTAATTGAGAAAGTGAAAGAGAGAAAGCTCAATTATTCGTGTGTTGTGCTATAGCTATAAAGCACAGCACGATAGTTGTTTAAGCAAGATATGAACAAAATAGTGATAGCAATAGGCGGGAACGCGATATTGAATCCAACCAGGGGAAGCCCGATAGAGCAGCAAGAATTGATAGATAAGACCTGCAGGGAAATCGTTCAAACCATAAGCCTTGGTTATGATGTAGTCCTGACACACGGCAACGGTCCCCAGATAGGGAACATCCTTGCCATGCAGGAAGAATGCGGTATCGTTCACCCCCAGCCCCTGGATGTATGCGGGGCAGAGACGCAGGGGATGCTCGGTTACTCGCTTCAGCAATCGCTGGATAACAGGCTTAAAGAAAAGAAAATTAAGAGGCACGTCACCACAATACTGACTCAGGTTATAGTGGATGAGGAAAGCCCCTCATTTAAGAACCCGACAAAGCCAATAGGTCTTTATTATCCGCAATACCGTGCAAGGAAAATGATTGAGCAGGGGGTAACGATGATGCAGGACAAAAAGGGTTACAGGCGGATTGTTCCATCTCCCGAGCCAGAAGAGATCGTGGAAGTAGAGATCATCAAGAAGCTCGTTCAGGAAGGCGTTATAGTAATAGCGGCAGGTGGAGGCGGGATTCCCGTTATCCGAAAGCAGGGTTCGCTTCTGGGTGTTGAGGCTGTGATCGATAAAGACATCACGGGCAGCTTAATGGCATCCTCTATCGGAGCAGGGACTTTTCTTATACTGACCGACGTTGAAAAGGTAGCCCTGAATTTTGGAAAGGAGAACCAGCTTGACCTCGATGAAATAACAGTTAAAGATGCAAAGAGATATATCAAAGAGGGGCATTTCGGGAAGGGGAGCATGGAGCCAAAGGTAGTTGCGGCAGTCAGATTCATAAAATCAGGTGGAGAGGTTGCGATTATTTCAAGTCTTGAGAAGGCACTTGCGGCGCTGGAAGGAAAGGCAGGCACAAGAGTTGTTGGCGATTAGGATTTTCTCATCGCTGCAACCTTATTCAGGTCTAAGACCAGCGCATCTACATTAATCCCGTGCGCCATTGCGCCTTCCTCGATGCTTTCAAAAGCCGATACATGGCATCCGACGCAGTGCAAGCCGTGCCTCATAAACACCATCATGGTTTCAGGATACTGGGTGACTACCTCTTCTATTGTCATTTCTTTGGTTATTGTCATGTTTCCTCTTTATTCGTATATTAACGAACATTAATAAAGCTTTCTTACCCTTTCAGAAATCTAACTGTCTTTCACGAACTTAAAAGTTATGTCCTGCCTATCAATGATGCGTCCCTTCCACGACTTTCACACCTTTTTTGATGATCATCTGTTTTATCTCCTCTGCGTGAGGGCATTTAGGATAACCACTTTCCATGAGCATGCATGAACTTAAATGAACCACATCCACCCCGTGCTTCAAGAGGCTGTCCACAAGCCTGTGAACCCGCCTCCCTGGGCAGCCTCCACAGGTGAAAAAACCAACAATCTCAGCTTCGCCGTAACCGCTGAAATGCACCTTTCTCTTATTGAATGCTTTAAAACATGCCACACCCGGGCAGACTTCGCTTACGATATCGCATCTTACAACTGCAATCTTCGCAGTCTTTTCGTCCGTTTCCATTAAAGCCCCGAAACGCTGCGCAGCTTCCTTTACATCCTCATAAGTTACGATGTCCTTACCATTCTTTTCTGCCGACGCCTCGATACCCATTTTCGCCATTTTGCGGCCATGCTCGGGTATTCTCTCAAGTTCTTGGGCTGCCTCGGGTTCCCATTCCATCGTATCACTTAAAGCCGTATGTCACAACTTCCATGTCCGCATCCACAAGATAATCAAAATCAATCAATTTATCCCAGCCTGCTTTCTGGAAAACCCCTCCGACGCAGACTCCAAATACTTGCCTCTCAGGATGCCCATCCGTAATCTCATCGATCAATCTATTCAATCCGTTGACATCCACTTCCATTTTTGGCATCGCAAGACCACCGAGAAGCACGACTGTATCCGAACTTGGGTCGGCTTTATCTCCAAGCTGCATCCCATAACCGGTCATTTCGACCTTTGCCGCCATATCCTTCCTTAGATTTGGTATAAAGACCATCTCCTTCCCGGCATCGCGCAAAACATAGCCAAGAAGTTCAGCAAACGGGTTGCACCAGCCCGGGCAGCCGATAAAGGTGATTTTTTTACTGCCGCGCGCAAGCTTCCTGAAAGCGGTGAGCATTCCGCCTATGCCTTCGGTCTTTTCTATCGGTTTCATGAAATCACAGGTATGGATTGTTAAAGGTGGGATATAACACTTTATTTTTAAGATGGTTTTGATTTCAAAGATACCTGTGATTGAAAATATTACAGTTTTTATTGTTGTTTATTGTCGATATTGCGCTTGAGAAGACGAATAGCAGCAGAAAGGGCTTCTCTCTCAAGCGATGTGGTATCTTTCCTTTCTCCAATGTTTCGAAGCAGCATCATAGCGCAGGTATAATCCAGAGCGGCTTCCCTCATTACGAATTCAGGGCATTCCTTGATATTCTGCGTATATTCAAAATTTCTTTCGATATCTATTCTTTCAATAGTTAATTCCATAATCTCATTACTCCTTGATTCCAAGAGAGAATCTCAGGATATTATATCTGATGCAAGCAGGGTGAAACTAATCAGTATTCAAAAAAATTACAATAACAAGAGCTAATGAAATCAAAAAATAAAAAAGGAAAACTGAGGATCAGATCAATGCTGCAGTTATTCCCAATACGCCTGACTGAATGATGATTGCAACAGTGATTATTACACCGGCCATCTCAAGCGCAACCGCGACGTTTCCCTTCTTGAGTTCCTCAAATTCCTCAATTCCCTTGGTCAATTTGTCCAGGATATTCAATGCAAGATATATTGCAACTATTGCAAGCACTATTCCCAGTATCAACTGGACAATGCTAACAACAATTATCGCGATTCCAGTGCCTGACATTATGCCGGCTTTCATGGCTTGGGATATCCCTATCGAGATGCCTGAAACACCTGACTGCACCACGATACCTATGGCGATAAATACTGATGCGACAAGAATACCTACCGCAACATTACCCTTAGCTATCTCTTTTTCTTCATCTATTCCTTTAGTTATTTTTCCCAGCACTGAAAACCCAATATACAATGCAACGACTGCAAGTATAATGGCAATAACTAATTGTATGATCCCTACAACTGCATTTACCAATTCCATAATTTCACCTCACGCTTAAAAGCGCAGGTGTGTATAATGGTGGCAGGGGAATATAAAATTAATGCGATAACCAGCCTTGCACTTTTTAAAATAATTGGATCAGCTATTATTCTTGAAATTTGCCACACATCAACCTCGCCAGGAACTTGGTGTACATCACCAGATCCTCTATCAGGATATTCTCATCCTCTGCATGTGCGTTGCTCTCCGTCCTTCTTCCCAGTCCAAAACAGCATGCAGGCAGCCCCGTAACTTTAACCGCATAAGCCACGTCAAGGCTCCCCTGCGCTCCTGCAAGCCTCACCTCCCTTCCGGCAACCTCCTCCGCAACCCTCGCCACTTCCGTAACCCATGGATGGTTCCTATCAGTAAGCATAGGCGCATATATGTCATCGCATCTCAATTTAAGATCAATATCAGGGTGTTTTTCCTTTACGCGCGTGATTGCAGCGTTCAATTCCCTGCAGACGTCCTGGAATTTCTCTTCCGGGATGTATCGCCGGTCTCCTTTCATCGTGCACCGATCGGGTATGATGTTCTGTTTTACACCTGCGTTGATCACTGTTATATTGAGAACGGGCATGAGCGTTTTAATCCCGGTTTTCCGGGAAATCGCAACACTTGCCGGCACTGTTGAGCGTCTTTTCTCAACCTTTGCCTTCAATTCAAGCAGTTCATTCATCACAGGAACTGATTTCTCTATGGCATTCACGCCAAGAAAACTGCTCCCGCTGTGGTATGATTTCCCAAATACATCTATCTGCCAGTCCACATTGCCATTGGAAGCTATTGTGATATCATCGCTGTCTCCGTCCATACTTAAAAAATAATCAGCCTTGAGTTTTCCGAGGTCTGCAAGGTGGCAAAGACCGGAATAGGGCCCCATCTCCTCATCCGTCGTCAGGGCGATGGTCAGGTTGTACTTTGGTTTTAGTTTTAGTTCTCGCATAGCTGAGAGTACAGTTAAAAGCGCGGCAACACCTCCTTTTGAATCTGCTACGCCTCTCCCCAAGAGGCGCCCATCCTTGGTCGTGACTTCAAACGGCGGCACACTCCAGTTGGCACTTGCAGGGACAACGTCAAGATGGGTGTTGATCAGAAGCGTCTTCTGTGCACTCACATTTTTTGTAGCACATAAATTAACCCTCATTCCCTGAAGATGCGAAAGCCTGGGATTTTTCTTCTCAAATAATTCCCTGGGCATGTGAATAATCTCAACCTCAAAATCAAGGTCTTTGAGTCTGGAAGCTACAAAGTCCATAATTTTTTCATAGTTCTCACCCGGTGGCACCTGCGTGGGAATGCGTACAAGTTCGTCCAGTTTCTTTACAGTCTCGCCTGTTTTGGATTCCAGATAATCGAGTAATGCTTGCATTGTGGTTCAAGCACGCTCTTATAACCCAAATCCTTTTTGCCTTGATTACAGCTATTAGAGCAGATGACCATCGAAGAAGAAATAAAGGCAATCGGAGATGAAATCTCCAAAACAAAATACAACAAAGCCACCGAAGGTCACCTCGGTCGCCTTAAATCCAAGATTGCCCGTTTGAGGGACGAGGTACAGAAAAGAGCGTCGTCAAAATCGGGCGGGGAGGGGTTCTCGGTGAAGAAATCCGGCGATGCGTCCGTTGTTCTCGTGGGATTCCCGTCGGTAGGCAAAAGTACACTCCTGAACAGTCTCACAGGTACAGAATCTGCGGTTGCAGCCTATGAATTTACCACAACTGACGTGGTGCCGGGGGCGATGGAATACAAGGGAGCCACAATCCAGATACTGGACGTGCCTGGACTTGTACGGGGGGCTGCCTCAGGCAGGGGCAGGGGCAAGGAGGTCATCGCTGTAATACGGAACGCTGACCTTGCGGTGATATTGCTCGACGTTTTCCAGCTCGTACACTATGATGTTCTCGTCCAGGAATTAAATGAAGCGGGCATCCGCGTCAATTCAAGACCGCCGGATGTCACGATAAAGAAAAAAGCAAGGGGTGGAGTAGGTATCAACAGCACTGTTGAACTGGGTCTAGATGAGGACACCATAAAATCCATTCTTGGAGAGTACAGAATCCACAACGCCAACGTATTGATACGTGAGAATATCACCATCGACCAGTTGATAGATGCTGTCCTTGGTAACAGGAAATATATCCCTGCTGTTGTGGTAATCAATAAAATCGATCTTGCGGACGAATACACACTCAGGGAATGTAAAGAGAAATTCCCGGATGCGCTTTTGGTTTCTGCTGATAAAAAGGTGCATATCGAAGAGCTTAAAGAAAAACTGTATGAAAAATTAGGGTTTATCAGGATTTACCTGAAGCCCCAGGGCAAGCCCGCCGACATGGACGAACCACTGATAGTGAGGTACGGTTCCACAGTTGGCGACATATGCGACAAACTTCACCGCGATTTCAAAAAAAGGTTCAGGTACGCGCAGGTCTGGGGCTTGTCTGCGAAGCATGAAGGTCAGCGCGCAGGTATTGAGCATGTGCTGTACGACAACGATATACTTACGATAGTATTGAGGAAATAAGAATGGAACCGCAGATTCCGAATCGCGCCTCGGAAGGGAGCAGATTTGTTCCTGTAACGCCATTGCTGACTGTGGATGCACTTATTATATACGATGGGAAAATCGTGCTTATCAGGCGCAAAAACCCGCCTTTTAAGGATCGTTTTGCGCTTCCCGGCGGGTTTGTTGAAGTGGGAGAAACTGTTGAAGAGGCTGCTGTTCGTGAGGCAAAGGAGGAGACAGGGCTTGATATAGAAATAATCAAGCTTCTTGGCGTGTACTCGGAACCTTTGCGCGACCCCAGAGGTCATACTGTTTCAATATGTTATCTTGCAAAAGGCAGGGGAAAACTTAAAGCAGGTTCGGATGCTAAAGAGACAGGGCTTTTCGGTTTGAATGAAATACCCGAACTGGCATTTGACCATAATAAAATCATAGAGAACGCCAAGAGTGATATCAATGGAATTTTGTCCTAAATGCAAGAGCATGATGATGCCCGCTAAAAATGTCTATAAGTGCAGGAAATGTGGGCATGAACAAGAGATAAAAGGAGGTTTTGTCTCAAAGACCAAACGGGATGAGCGCGAGGTAACTGTCCTGGAGGGACGCGAGATGGGGATGCCCACGACCAGAGTTAGATGCGAGGACTGCGGAAACGATACAGCTTACTGGTGGCTCAGGCAGCTTCGCTCGGCTGATGAGAGCGAGGTGAGGTTTTTCAGGTGCACGAAGTGCGGGAAGACGTGGAGAGAGTATAATTAATAAATCTTATTACCTTTCCAGCCAATTCAGCCCTTCATGAAGCAGAAACTCACAGTTGACCTTGAAAAAGACCTTAAACTCCCCGCAAACGTCTGGAAATTCGGGGATGACATAGACACCGATGCAATAATCCCGGGCAAGTACCTCACCATCAATAAACCCGAAGAGCTTGCAAAACACGCTTTTGAGGGCGTGCGCCCTGAATTTGCCCGCGGCGTGAAAGAAGGGGATATCGTAGTAGGAGGCTTCAATTTCGGGTGCGGCTCATCGCGCGAACATGCGCCTCTCGCGCTTCGGGGAGCGAAGGTACAATGCATCATCGCAAGCTCCTTTGCGCGCATCTTTTTCAGGAACGCCATAAACATCGGACTTCCACTGCTTGAGTGCGCAGATACGGATAAGATAGAGGAAGGAGACCACGTAGAAGTCGATTTTAAGTCCGGCATAATCACCAATACCACAAAGGGCCAGACTTACAAGGCAACGCCGCTTCCCGACTTCGTGCGCGGTATAGTCGATGCCGGCGGGCTTATAGGGTATGCTAAAAAATTAGTGGTGTAAAATAAAAATAAAAAAAATTAGTAATATGCTTTTGGCATATTACTGGCTTGATTCATATCTTTTCAGAATGGCTATAACCTGATTCAGCAGGTTCTTTGATTCTGTAAGGTGCTTGGCACCGATATCTGCTGCCTTATCAAGATTTGCATCCAGTATTTGCAAGTTCTCCTGGAGCAGATATATCAGGTACATCATTACGCACCAGTACACTGCAAGAGCCAAGAATGAAAAAATACCGATAACAACCACCTGGCTGTATACCAGCGCTGTGGATTGATCAAGCGGCTTTAATATATTTATTGCATCCATGAAATTCCAGAGAATTACTACTCCAAATATCAGGGGTACAATTGTTGCAAAAATTAAAGTTTGTTTGCTCAGCCTCATACCATTACCTCCGGTTAGTCTTTGTAGGTTATCTTTCTATTTAAAATTATCTTACCTGACCTTATATTTGTAACTCTATTAGATATTTATATGTAGAGAGCCTCCAATTTTGTGATATGGAAAAAATCGAGGCAGCATGTCCTTCATGCTCGCCGCTTACACCTGTACCCCATATTATTCTGAAAGGCGGAAGGGATATACTTTTGCAGTGCGAGGAGTGCGGATCGGTTCACAGAGAGAAAAAGCCTAAAAAAATGCTGGTGAGGGTGATCGTGAGCAGGGGAGAAAAAGCAATTCATGCAAGTGCCATGCTTTCAGGTATAATAAGGAAGGGTGACGAACTCGTTATAGACGACGAGGAAACCGGGGAAGCCACTCTTGTGCAGGTTGCTTCTCTTGAGGTCGGGGATAAAAGGAAAGATAGCGCTGAGGCAGAAGACATAAACACCATCTGGGCGCGTGCGATTGATGAGGTGGTTGCGAAAATAGCAATAAGCCGCGGGAGAATAACCGAATCCATAGAAATGCGGGTGCCAGGTGAGCGGGAATTTGTGATCGGGGATAAAGTCAGGGTAAACAATCGCGAATTAAAAATCATCAGGATAAAAATAAGGGGCGGTGGCTTTAAAAGCAGAAAAGGTGTTGCAATTAAGGCAAAGGATATCAGGCGCATTTACGCCGACTCCGGAATCCGCGAACCCAGAAGAATTTCAAGCGCTGGGGAGCGCGTTGTGATTAAAAAGCGGGAGTCTGTATGGAGTTTGAAGTCCAGAACAACAACCTGATGGAGGATTTGCGGCTGCACGGTATAAGCGAACGGGTGCTTGATGCCATGCGTAAAGTCCCAAGACACCTCTTTGTCCCTGAAAGGGAGAAGAGGAATGCGTATGTTGATTATCCATTACCCATAGGATGGGGGCAGACTATATCAGCCCCTCATATGGTCGCTATAATGTGCGACCTCCTTGATATTCAGGATGGCATGAAAATCCTTGAGATAGGAGCCGGTTCGGGCTACCATGCTGCAGTGATGGCAGTACTTGCCGGAAGCGGGCATGTGTATGCAGTTGAAACGATAGAAGGTCTGGCTTTATTTGCCAGGGATAACCTGAAAAAAGCGGGCATTACCAACGTCACCGTACTTGTGGAGGACGGCTCCCTTGGATTGCCAGGTTTTGCGCCCTACGACAGGATCAGCGTTGCATGCGCCTCACCTGAGATTCTTGACACATTGACCGACCAGCTCAGGGTCGGGGGAAAACTCATTATCCCTGTGGGCAGGCATTTCCAGGAACTTTATCTTGTGACAAAAACCAATGGATTGAAAAAGGAGGCAAAAGGGGGCGTTGTGTTCGTGCCCCTTGTGGGTAAAAAGGGATTTAAATAAGGCCAAGCTCTCCTGATTTTATTTTCTCAACCAGCCTGTTCCACTCATTCTTCTTTAACCTCACGGTATTTGCGGCTTCTCCGATCAATACCACATCTCCAAGGATTTCGACTGCAGGACAGCAGCTTTTTTCGCAGATATATACTTTCATTTGGATCACCGGCTAAATGTAAGCAGGTATGGATATAAAAGTTTGCTTTGCTTGAATCTGTATCCTGCAATCCATTAACTATATGCCAAATGCTTTCCTAAAAAGTGGTCATGAAGTACATCATAGTCACAGGCGGTGTGATGAGCGGGCTTGGGAAAGGGATAACAGCAGCTTCCATCGGCAGAATTCTCAAAAACAAGGGCTTCAATGTAACCGCTATCAAGATAGACCCTTACATCAATATCGATGCAGGTACCATGAGCCCCTACCAGCACGGCGAGGTTTTTGTACTGAAGGACGGGGGCGAGGTCGACCTTGACCTTGGCAACTATGAACGCTTTCTCGACATCGAACTCACGCGCGAGAACAACATCACCACAGGACAGGTGTACCAGACAGTTATAGAAAAAGAGAGGCGTGGGGATTATCTCGGAAAGACTGTGCAGATTATTCCCCACATAACAAACGAGATAAAAGAACGTATAAGGAAAGTGGCTAAAAAAAGCAGCGCAGATATATGCATCATAGAAATAGGCGGCACAGTCGGAGATATAGAGAGCATGCCTTTCCTTGAAGCGGTGCGCCAGATGCACAGCGATGAAACACGGGAGGATATTGCTCTGGTGCATGTAACGTTGGTACCATTGGACACGCAGGGTGAGCAGAAGACAAAGCCCACGCAGCATTCGGTAAGGGAACTTCGAAGCCTTGGTCTCCAGCCCGATGCCATCGTGGCGCGGTGCAAGGAAGCTTTACTTTCTGATACCAAATCAAAAATCGCACTATTCTGCGATGTCCCGGTGAATGCTGTTGTAAGCGCACATGATGCAAAGGATATCTATTACGTCCCATCCATGATGGAACAGGAGGGACTTTCCGACTACCTGATGGAGAAGCTCAAGCTTACTCCGGGGGAAACATCCCACGAATGGGATATCCTGATGAAAAAGATGGCTTCTATAGAGAAGGAGATACGCGTCGCTGTTGTTGGAAAATACGCCCATCTTGGGGATTCCTACATAAGCATAAACGAAGCGCTCAAGCATGCCGGGATAGAGTGTGGCTGCAGGGTCAGGATCGATTGGCTTGATGCAGAGGAGTTTGAGAAGAGACCCGATGCAGTGGAGATGCTTAAAAAATACAAGGGAATTCTTGTGCCGGGAGGTTTTGGGGTGCGCGGGACTGAAGGCAAGATACTTGCGATAAAATTTGCGAGAGAAAACAATGTTCCCTATCTTGGTTTGTGCCTCGGGATGCAGCTTGCAGTCATCGAGTTTGCACGCAACATGGTGGGATGGATGGATGCCAATAGCTCTGAGCTTGCACGGACTGAACATCCCGTGATTGACCTTTTGCCTGAGCAGGAAAATATTAAAAACATGGGAGGCACGATGCGCCTTGGAAACTGCGAGGCTGTACTGACAGAAGGGTCGCTCGCATACAAAATGTATGGCGATCGACTCATCGAACGTCACAGGCACAGGTATGAGGTAAACCCCAAGTATATATCGCAGATAGAGGCAAAAGGCATGAAATTCACAGGCAGGAGCGACCGCAGGATGGAGATTGCTGAGATACCGGGGCATAAGTTCTTCTTTAGCTCGCAGTTCCACCCCGAGTTCAGATCCCGACCCGGGAAGCCCTCGCCTCCTTTTCTGGCATTTGTGAAAGCAGCGAGTGAGTGAGGAGTAAATAAAGCAATTAGTATGATCTCCAAGCTTCTCCCCAACCCGATAAAATACGACGGCTCGCAGATAGCTCCGCTCTGGGCGTACAGCATGGGAATAAAGGGTGACTCCATCGTGGTTTTCCATGGACCGATGGATGTGACGCCTGATAACATGAAGGACCTTGAAGACCGGAAAGCAAAAAAAACCATTCGGGGCGATGATTTAATCCATATTATCGTGGAGAGGTTCGATTCACCTGCAAGTATGCGCCTTGCTTATTACATGCAGCGCCTTCTCATAGTTTGTATCAAGGATGCACTTGAGAGGCATGGAATAAAAGCAACCAGAAACGGTGATGACCTTTTTATCGATGGGAGAAAGCTCACAGTGAGTATTGCCAGCGCCGGCGTATCGAGTGAGAAAATACACTGCGGGATAAACCTCATCACACGAGGGACACCCGAAGATGTTAAGACTGCCGCACTTCTGGACTTTGGGATAAAGGACTGGAAAACTTTTGCCAGCGAGATAGCCGAAACTTTTGTACATGAAGTAGAGGATATCGAAAGCGATATTGCAAAAACAAAGAGTCTATGACGGATACAATCAAATTCGGGATTTACCTTGTACTCATAGGTTCTGCGCTTATTCTAATCGGGACGATATTATCAGCGCAGAATATCTCTTTCGGAGGACTTGTCATGATAGGTCCGGTACCAATCGCATTCGGCACATCACCCTTGATGATGTTAATTGCGATGGTCATAGGCTTGCTGCTTATGATTGCGTATTTTATTCTCAGGAGGAAAAATGCCTGACTGGGCTCTTCTGATCACAGCAGGAATGGTACTGATAATACTGGGATTTTTTTTAGTGGTTTTTGGTATAATGCGTTCTGCCAGGGAAAGCGCCAGTTTGGAGGAGGGAGGTCAAGAACCCACAGAAGAAAAGATAAAAGGCGGAGGCGTGATTTTAATCGGTCCAGTGCCGATTGTTTTCGGAACAGATAAAAGGTATGCCCTGCTCCTCATGATTCTGGCGATTGTGCTGATGCTGCTGGCTGTGCTATTCCTGAAATGGCAGACTCTGCGTCATTAACGTGACTCAAAGGTATTTATGGAATTAAAGTTAAATAGATAGCTGTGCTGAAAAAAAGATTGGCTTATAGGATTCGCTGATTACTCACATGAAAAACGTTGTGTTTTTACTGGCACTGTCGATTGCTCTCTTATTTATTCACGTAGGGGATGCTCAGTTCGAAGATTGCATGTCCTGTCACAGAAACGACATAGGGGTTTTCCCTGCTATAAACGAAACCCTCTTTGGTTCACACAGAGATGTTAACACCACCGATGGCGCTGGCATTATTTCCAACAGTGACTGCATAGTATGCCACTACAATACCTCAAAAATGCTCGAAGGCGTAGTGTCCACCTATGCCTGTGAGGATTGCCATATAAATGGAGTCGTCAGCTCTCCCAGAGTTAATAATCATATAAGAAACGCTAATATCTCGGTGAGCGCAAATTGCTTCGATTGCCACAACATTACCTCTACTCTTTTTAAATTCAACGCCAATTCAAGTGCAGCGCATTACGGCATCAATGCAAGCTTTGGCTTGCCACCAGGAAATCAGTACTGCGCCTACTGCCACCAGAACTCCACAACCGCCTTCTCAAACGTGATGCAGAATGCAGGCAACTCGATGTTAGGTAACCATACCTCAGACGTGGTTTTTACTTTTCCTGCTCATCCTGCTGGTCTCCCAAGCTGTACACGTTGCCACGGGCAGGATATACTGCATGGAGCGAATATCTCCAAGCCTGTTCCAA